>DAITOE010000234.1:0-2669 GCA_036834245.1 Clostridia bacterium
CCCAAACTGATTTCGAGTCAGCCCCGTTATGACCGCTTCGATACCCCTGCACATGCCATAAAAGGCAGGAACATCGTATATCAGCCCTATTGCGCTGTCAAGTTTGACAGGGGGGCTGTCTTTGGATAAAATGAACGAACTACACAAACAGGAGCGAATATGGCATACAACGACATCAAGGCCATCCTGCCCCGGTTCCAGTTTCAGGGGAAGTATGTGGGAGCCATAGAGCTGACCAGCGGCAACATCAACAGCACCTATGTCCTGGAGTACCAGGAGGGGGACCAGACCCATATGTACACCCTGCAGCAGGTGAACACCTATGTGTTCCGGGACCCCATCGGGGTGATGCATAACATCGCCCTGGTGACAGACCACCTGAAGGCCGCCATGGAGCGGAGCGGCGGCAGCTCCCACCGCCAGGTGCTGGAGCTGGTGCGCACCACGGATGGCAAGGTGATGTTCCAGGACCGGAAGCTGGGGGTCTGGCGGGCTTATACCTATATCTCCGATGCCCTGGCCCTGGATGTGGTGGAGCATCCGGAGCAGCTGGAGGAGGTGGGCCGCGCCTTCGGCCGCTTCCAGAGCAAGCTGGCGGATTTCCCTGCGGACCAATTGACGGAGACCATCCTTCATTTCCACAACACCACCAAGCGCTTCTACGCTTTTGTGCGCGCCCTGGACGAGAACAAGGCCGGCCGCATCAACGAGGTGGAGGAGGAGATTGAGTTCCTCTTCGACCGCCGGCGGATGCTGGGGGAGATCGTGCGCCTGCTGGACAACAAGGTGATCCCCCTCAGGGTCACCCACAACGACACCAAGGCCAACAACGTGCTGCTGGACAGCAAAACCGGCAAGTCCCTGTGCGTCATCGATCTGGACACCGTGATGCCCGGCTCCTCCCTGTATGACTATGGCGACGGCGTGCGCTTCGGCGCCTCCACCGCCCGGGAGGACGAGGAGGACACCAGCATCATCGGCCTGGACATGGAAAAAACCCGGGCTTTCACCCGGGGCTTCATCGAGGAGACGGCAGGGATTCTGTCAGACGAAGAGCTGTTCCGCCTGCCCCTGGGCATCAAGGTGCTGACGGGGGAATTGGCCATGCGCTTTTTAACGGACTACCTGGACGGGGACCTGTACTTCAAGGTGAATTCCCCCAAGCACAACCTGATTAGGGCCCGGGCCCAGATGGCCCTGCTGCGGGACATCGAGCGCCGGGAGGAGGAGCTGCAGGAGCTGGTCCACAAATACGTCAAGCGCTATTCCTGAGGCTGACCGTTACCAAAAGCACCCCGGACGCAACGGAAATGCGCACCGGCATGCCCCTGGCCACATTGCTGACGCCCAGGGGCATGAAAGCCTTCAGTTGCGCGTTATATAGGGGAAAGGCCAGGCCTTTCAGGGTGACCCCGGCCGCATCCCCGCCCCAGGCGAAGACGGAGACGGTGGTGCCCTGCCTGAGGGGGGGCAGCACCAGGCTGCCATTGCTGACGGCAAAAAACACGGCGCGGCGGTCCACCATCCGGGCCTGCATGCCCTGGCGGGCCAGGCTGCCCAGCAGCTGCAGGTTGGCCAGGGTGTGGTCCAGGCGCCCGCCCAGGGCGCCGTACAGCTTGAAGCGGCGGAAGCCCCGCTGCTGCGCCACCTGAATGGCCAGGGCCATATCGGTCTCGTCCTTTTTGACGGGGAAGCGCAGGCGGGGGATGTCCATGGGCAGCGCCTTGATGGAGTCCATGTCCCCCAGGAGCAGGTGGGGGCGGATCCCGGCCTGGTCCAGGGCGTCATAGCCGCCGTCCGCCGCGATGACCAGGTCCCGGGGCCCCGGGTGAAAGCCGGTGAAGCACACCTCCCCGGCGCCGACGATGTACGCTGTTGCTTGGTTCATGCAGGCCTCCTGCCGCCAGTATACAAAACCATCTTCCCGCTTTCAAGAAAGGAAACCCATTGAAGAAAAAAAGCATCTTTGTGTGCAGCGACTGCGCCTTTGAAACCCCGCGCTGGTATGGCAAATGCCCCTCCTGCGACGCCTGGAACACCCTGGTGGAGGTGGAGGAGATTGGCCTTGCGCCCGGCAGCAAGAAGGAGCAGAAGCGCCCCGGCGGCACCGGGGCTGAGGCCCTGCCCCTGGAAGCCATCACGGCGGATCTGGCCCTGCACCAAAGCACCGGCATCCCGGAGTTTGACCGGGTGCTGGGGGGCGGCGTGGTGGAGGGCTCCATGCTCTTAATCGGCGGCGAGCCCGGGGTGGGCAAAAGCACCCTGCTGCTGCAGGTGTGCGCCAACCTGTCCCGCCAGGGCAGGAAGGTGCTGTACATCACCGGGGAGGAAAGCGCCCGGCAGATCAAGCTGCGGGCCAACCGCCTGGGGGCCGGGCAGGAAGGGGTGCTGGTGCTGGCGGAAAACGCCATGGACGCGGTGATGGAGAAGCTGGGGGCCATCGCACCGGACTATGCCGTGGTGGACTCCATCCAGACCATGTACCGGCCGGACATGGCCTCCTCCCCGGGCTCTGTGAGCCAGGTAAGGGAAAGCGCCAGCCTGCTGATGCGCTTCGCCAAGACCACGGGCTGCCCGGTCTTCCTGGTGGGCCATGTCACCAAGGAGGGGGCCATTGCCGGCCCCCGGGTGCTGGAGCACATGGTGGACGTGGTGCTGTATTTCGAGGG
>DAITOE010000235.1:0-2637 GCA_036834245.1 Clostridia bacterium
CATAAAACCATTTGCAGGTGATGGTGTCCGGCGCCTCGCCATGAAAATCCAGTTTTGCACCAAAAGGATGGCCCACCAGCGCTTCCTCCTGATCCAGGAGGATTTCCACCCTGCCAGGCGAAACAGGGGGTTGGGGGTCCTCATCCTCTCCCGGTTGTTGTTCCTGGACCACAAATACATAGCCCTGGGTTCTGATGATGTTGTCAAACGTCAGCTTGATGCTGAGCCTGCCCGGATAGGCAGGCGTGAACCGTGCGGTATTCCCTTCCAGGCTGCCTGGGAACTCCTGCTCCTGCTCGTTCTCGTCTTTCATGAGCCAGGAAATCTCAGGCTGTTGTTCAACCAGCTCGTCGGCCAGGATGCAGACGGCGGTTTCCCCCACCTCCACAACCCGTGTGGCAAAACTGATGTCTTCCCCCAGTTCATACTCAAACTCTGCGAAAGCTGTCCCGAACAAAGCCAGCAGCATCAAAAGCAGTATCAACGTGAGCAGCCAGTGTTTGTGGGTTCTTCTGTTCATGACTTTCCTCCCGGGATGATGTTCAGCGGGTTGACGGGGTCTATCCTGTTATCCGTGTACAATCCTAATTGAATCCGAACAAAGAATCAAGTGCCTGAGATGCTTTGCCTGGTGATGAAAAGAGGTCCGCACAGGCGCAGCCTCTTTTCGTTGTTTTTTGGTTTTAGACTTATTTCACCACCAGGTTCAAGAGCCTGCCCGGCACAAAGATGCATTTCACCACCTGTTTGCCGGCGGTGAGGGCCAACACCTCTGCCCGCTGGGGCAGTTCCACTTCCCCGGTCTGTTTGTCCATGCCGGAGGGCACCATCAGTTTGGCCCGGACCTTGCCGTTCACCTGGACGGCAATCTCCACCTGGTCGTCCACCAGGAAGGCCTCGTCATACTGGGGCCAGGCCTGCTCATGGATGTAACCGCCGTAGTTCATCTGCTGCCACAGCTCCTCCCCCAGGTGGGGCGCCACTGGAGACAGCAGGAGCAGCAGGGCTTTGAAATCCGCCCGGCTGATGCTGCCGGCGTCATAAAAGGCGTTCACCAGGGTCATCATCTGGGCGATGGCGGTGTTGAACTTCATCCGCTCGTAGTCTTCCCCCACCTTCTTGATGCTCTGGTTGAGGATCACCTTTAGGCGGTCGGTGTGGCCCTGGCGCTCCGGATCGATGATTTCCTGCAGGCGCCAGACCCGGTCCAGGAAGCGCCGTGCCCCCCGGGCGCCGGCCATGCTCCAGGGAATGGCCTGGTCAAAGGCCCCCATGAACATCTCATACACCCGGAAGGCATCGGCACCGATCTCGTCCACCAGGTCGTCCGGGTTGATGACATTGCCCCGGGACTTGGACATCTTCTCACCGTTTTCCCCCAGGATCATCCCGTGGCTGGTGCGCTTCTGATAGGGTTCCGGCGCGGACACCAGGCCCAGGTCGTGGAGGAAGAGGTGCCAGAAGCGGCTGTAGAGCAGGTGCAGGGTGGTGTGCTCCATGCCGCCGTTGTACCAGTCCACCGGCATCCAGTAGTCCAGGGCCTCCTTGGAGGCGAAGGCCTGGGCGTTGTGGGGGTCGCAATAGCGCAGGAAGTACCAGCTGGAACCCGCCCACTGGGGCATGGTGTCCGTCTCCCGCCGGGCGGGGCCGCCGCAGGCGGGGCAGGGCACCTTCACCCAGTCGGTGATGGCCGCCAGGGGGCTCTCCCCGGAGTCCGTGGGCTCGTAGCTGTCCACGTCCGGCAGCAGCAGGGGCAGGTCGCTTTCCTGCAGGGGCACGATGCCGCAGGCCTCGCAGTGGATCAGGGGGATGGGCTCGCCCCAGTAGCGCTGGCGGCTGAAGACCCAGTCCCTTAGCTTAAAGTTCACCTTGCGCCGGCCGATGCCCAGCTGCTCCAGGTGGTCCATCATGGTTTCCTGGGCCTCTTTCACCGGCAGGCCATTTAAGAGGCCGGAGTTCACCAGGACGCCCTGGTCGATGTCGGTAAAGGCTTCCTTCTCAATGTCGCCGCCTGCCACCACCTCCACAACGGGCAAGCCGAAGGCCCTGGCAAACTCCCAGTCCCGCTGGTCGTGGCCGGGCACTGCCATGACGGCGCCGGTGCCGTAGCCCATGAGGATGTAGTCGCTGACCCACAGGGGGATTTCCTGGCCGGTGGCCGGGTTGATGGCTTTGACGCCTGCAATCTCCACCCCGGTCTTGTCTTTTTGCATCTCGGCCCGCTCAAAATCGCTCTTGGCAGCCGCCTGCTCCCGGTAGGCCCTGAGGGCTTCCATGTTGTGGATGCGGTCTGCCAGCTCCTCGATGATGGGGTGCTCCGGGGAGAGGACCATGTAGGTGGCGCCGAACATGGTGTCCGCCCGGGTGGTGAAGATCTTCAGGCTGCGGTCCGTCCCTGCAATCTGGAAATCGCACTCGCAGCCTTCAGAGCGGCCGATCCAGTTGCGCTGCTGGGCCTTCACCGGCTCGATGAAATCCACCTGGTCCAGGCCGTCCAGCAGCTTCTGGGCGTATTTGGTGATGGCCAGCATCCACTGGTTCTTCACCTTGTGGGTGACCTCATGGCCACAGCGCTCGCAGGCGCCGGCCACCACCTCTTCATTGGCCAGGCCAATCTTGCAGCTTGGGCACCAGTTG
>DAITOE010000236.1:0-2630 GCA_036834245.1 Clostridia bacterium
TTCCAAACTTCAGGGATAATCCCGGGTTTGCATTCAATTTCAGGTCTGACACGTCTAGGTTCATCAGTTGAATATGGGCTGCTGCGCCAATCATGGCTGCATTGTCACCACATAGAAACAGCGGCGGCATGTACAATCTGATGCCGTGTGCATCGCATAGCGCCTGCAATTCCTTCCGCAACAGGCTGTTGGCGGAGACGCCCCCTGCCAGGGCCAGGGTCTTCCAGCCCCGGTCCAGGGCCGCCTTGATGGTCTTGCCCGTCAGGTGGTGCACCACAGTGTGGCGGAACACGGCAGCCAGGCCGGCCTTGTCATAGCGCTCTCCTCGCTGGTCCATGCCGTGCACCAGGTTGATGAAACCGGTTTTAAGCCCTGAAAAGCTGAAATCATAGGCTCCTGCCACCTTGGGCTCGGTGAGGCGGTATGTGTCGGGATTGCCCGCTTCAGCCAGTTTGTCCAGGTTGGGGCCGCCGGGATAGGGCAAGCCCAGGACCCGGGCAGCTTTATCAAATGCCTCGCCGGCTGCATCATCTTGAGTGCAGCCCAGTAAAAACAGACCAGCGTCTGTCACCTCGATCACGTGGCTGTGGCCGCCTGACACCACCAGGCACAGGAAGGGCGGCTTCAGCTCCGGATAAGCCAGGTAATTGGCTGCGATGTGCCCTGAAATATGATTGACCGCCACCAGGGGTTTCTTCAGGGCATAGGCCAGCCCTTTGGCATAGCTCACCCCCACCAGCAGCGCTCCCACCAGGCCGGGGCCCTGGGTGACGGCGACAGCATCCAGGCTGCCATAGGCCAGGCCTGCCTCCTCCATGGCGGCTTGAACCACCGCGTCAATTTTCTCAATATGGGAGCGGCTGGCAATCTCCGGCACCACGCCGCCATACGGAACATGAAGCTGGATCTGGGAATACACCACGTTGGAGCGGATGCTGCGCCCATTTTCAATCACCGCGGCAGCGGTTTCATCACAGGAGCTTTCAATGGCCAGAATCAGGGTGTTGTTCTGTTTGTGCTGCTTGGTATTCATCAACGGGCTCCTCTTTTTCGAATCAGGTGTCTGCCTGCAGCACCGAATCCTATCACTGCCAGCAGGATGAGACCAAGCCGCAAGCCTGCCGCCCTGGCATAGGCGATGAAGAAGGGCTGGGGCATCAGTTGAATCAGCAGGTCACTCTGGGGGTTCAACAGCCACAGATCGTTGTGAAACAGCACCTGGTGCATCCGATAAAACACCCCATAAAAATCCAGTACCGCCAGCAAGCCGAGGGCCGCTGTCAGCAGGATGACAACCAGCGCTGCTGACTGCAATGACCGGAGAAACAGGGTCATGGCCGGCTTTGTTTGCCGTTTGCTTACAAAATAAGACAACAGGTATGCAAACCCCAGCAGGAGCCAACCCATCAGGTTCAACTTGTCAGACAGGCGGTACAAGGTCTTCACATCCTGAAGGTGTTCCAGTTCCTGCGATGAAAAGGCAGGCCCTTCCACACCTTGCCGCAGCACCAGGGTCTGGGGCATTGCCACAGTACCGGTCAAATAGCCTGTGATTCTCTCAGCCAGAAGGGGATAATCTTGAGGACGAACACCCGATGCCCGGGTATCTGCATGCTGGCTGAACAGGCCTGCCAAAAATTTGCTGTTGGATGATGGGCTCAGCACAATGCCCGGCAATAACAGCAACAGGGCGGCTGTCGTCAATACAGGCAACAAACGCCTCATGATGCTGTTGAACCCGTGTCTGCGTGCCATCGGCAGCCTTACTGCATCTTCAGGTAGGCGGTGACAAAGCCCTCCAGGTTGCCGTTCATCACGTCATCAATGTTGCCGGACTCATAGCCGGTGCGGTGGTCCTTCACCATGGTGTAGGGCTGGAAGACATAAGAGCGGATCTGGCTGCCCCATTCGATCTTTTTCATTTCGCCCTTGATGTCCGCCATCTTTTCTTCGTTTTCCCGCTCCCTCAGTTCCAGTAGCTTGGAGCGCAGCATCCGCATGCACATCTCCCTATTCTGGATCTGGGAGCGCTCGTTCTGGCAGGACACCACAATGCCGCTGGGGATGTGGGTCATCCGCACGGCGGAGTCCGTTTTGTTGACGTGCTGGCCGCCGGCTCCGGTGCTGCGGTAGGTGTCCACCCGGACCTCTTCCATGTTGATCTCGATCTCCCCGTCATCTTCCAGAACGGGTGCCACATCCAGGGAGGAAAAGGAGGTGTGGCGCCTGGCGTTGGAGTCAAAGGGGCTGATGCGCACCAGGCGGTGTACTCCCTTTTCCCCTCTCAGGTAGCCATAGACGTTGTCGCCTTCCACCTCCATGGTGACGGACTTGACCCCGGCTTCGTCCCCTTCGATGATGTCCAGCAGTTTCACCTTAAAGCCCATGTTCTCGCAATACCGGGTGTACATCCGATACAGCATCCCGGTCCAGTCCTGGGCCTCGGTGCCGCCGGCTCCCGCGTGAAGGGACAGGATGGCGTTATTGGCATCATAATCGCCCCGCATCAGGGTTTCCAGGGACAGGGCGTCCACTTTGCCCTGCAGCGCCTTCACGTCCTCTTCCACCTCGGCCACAATGCCCGCATCCCCTTCTTCCAGGGCCATGGCAAGCATCAGCTCCAAATCCTC
>DAITOE010000237.1:0-1406 GCA_036834245.1 Clostridia bacterium
TCCACATAGCTGGGGAAGATGAAGCCGTCCAGGTCGTTCTCGCCGTTTTTGCACACCTCGGGCACGCCAGCATCAAAGACGGCTTTTAAGAAGCTGTTGCCATAATCGAAGAAATAGCTGCCCCGGGCGACGTGCTTCTTTATGAGGTGGAAATGCTTGACGAGGCTTTCGTCCACAGCCTTCCGGAAGGCCTCGGGCTCCTCCGCCAGCAGGCGGGTGCGCTCCTCAAAGCTGATGCCCTGGGGGCAGTAGCCCCCCTCATAGGCGGCATGGCAGCTGGTCTGGTCGCTCATGAGGTCCACCAGGATGTCCTGTTCCTCCATGTACGCCAGCAGGTCGATGATGTTGCCGTGGAAGGCGATGGCGCAGGGGCTGCCTGCCTGCTTGTGGGCCAGGGCGGCATCTACCGCCGCCTGGGCGGTGTCGTGGACGGCGGTGACCCAGCCCTGGCTGTGGCGGGTTTCGATGCGGGAGATGTCCACCTCCGCGATGATGGAAGCGGCCCCGGCGATGACGGCGGCTTTGCCCTGGGCGCCGCTCATGCCCCCCAGGCCGGAGGACACAAAGAGCTTGCCGGCCAGGTCCGCTGCCTTGTCGATGCCCAGCTTCAGGCGGCCGGCGCCCAGCAGGGTGTTGTAGGTGCCGTGGACGATGCCCTGGGGCCCGATGTACATCATGCCCCCGGCAGTCATCTGGCCGTAGTTGGCCACGCCGATGGCAGCGGCCCGGTTGAACTGGGCCTGGTTGTCAAACTGGCCGATCATGAGGCCGTTGGTGATGATGACCCGGGGGGAGAGGGGATGGGAGCGGAAGAGGCCCAGGGGATGTCCGGACATGATCACCAGGGTCTGGTCCTGGCTGAGGTGCTCCAGGTAGTGCTTGATGAGGTGGTACTGCATCCAGTTCTGGCACACCTGGCCGGTCTCCCCGTAGGTGACCAGCTCATAGGGGTAGAGGGCCACGGCAAAATCCAGGTTGTTGTCCATCATCACCTGGATGGCGCGGCCTTCAACGCACTGGCCGCGGTAGGTATCGATGGGCCGGCCGGTGATGTTGCCCTCAGGGCGGAAGCGGTAGCCGTAGATGCGGCCGTGCTCCTCCAATTCGGCCAAAAACTCCGGCGCCAGGGTGGCGTGGTGCTGATTCGGGATATAGCGCAGGGCGTTTTTCAGGGCCTGCTTTTTGTCGGCCAGGCTCAGGTGGCTTTCCCGGCGGGGGGCCCTGCGGATGCCGGGGGCAAAAGGCTTGGGTTCGGGCAGGACGTCAAAGAGGGTGTCAATCTGCAAATGGCTGGTGTTCATCTCGTTACCTCACTCCCGGGCGTGGAGGGCCTTCTGGGCCTGGGCCTCCAGGCGGTTGGCGGTCTCCTCCAGAACGTCGCACTTGCTCATCATGTCCTGCTTGAA
>DAITOE010000237.1:1506-2619 GCA_036834245.1 Clostridia bacterium
GTGAGGTCGCACAGCTGGGTGACGGTCATGTCCTTCATGTTGATGCTCATCTGTATCTCCTTCTTACAGCCGGGTTTCCAGCACCTGATCCATCTGGAAACCCTCCAGCTGCAGGTAGTATTCCGCGCAGTCCATCAGGGCCTTCAGGGGCGCCAGGCCGATCAATTCGCTGCCCACCACGGGCACGCCGTAGCGCCTGGCTTCCATCTTCACGGTTTCAAACACCCGGTAGACGCTGCTTTGGGTGTAGTCCGTCAGGTTCATGGACACCTGGGCGATGTTGCGCTCCTCCAGCATCACCCCCATGGCCTTCACAAAGCGGAAGCCGCCGCCGATGTGGCGCACCACCTTGGCGATGTTCTGGGCGATTTCCAGGTTGTCGGTGCCCAGGTTGATGTTGAAGGCCACCAGGGGCATCCGGGCGCCCACGGCGGTGACGCCGCCGGAGGGGTGGATGGTTTCGGGGCCATAGTCCGGCACCCAGGCCGGGTCCTTCATTTTTTCGGCCATGCCCTCAAACTGGCCTTTGCGGATGGCGCTTAAATTCTCCCGGTTGGGCTGTGTGGCAGAGCGCTCATACAGGAAGACCGGCTGGCCCAGGTCCCCCAGGGCCTTGCCCACCTCCTTGGCGATGCGGTCGGCGTCGGCCAGTTCAAGCCCCTTGACGGGGATAAAGGGGATCACGTCCACGGCGCCCATCCGGGGATGCTGGCCCTGGTGGGTGCGCAGGTCTATCAATTCAAGGGCGGTCTTCCCGGCGGCAATGACGGCGTCCCGGAGGGGCTCCGGCTCCCCGATCACGGTGAACACGCTGCGGTTGTGGTCCTTGTCGGCGCTGTAATCCAGCAGCTTCACCCCCGCTTTCCCGCGGAAGCAGTCGGCGATCCGCTCAATCACATCGGTGTTTCTGCCTTCTGAAAAATTGGGAACGGTTTCCAGGATGAATTCCATAACGCACCTTCCTTGTACTTATTTTGTTCCTGCTGCCCATTCTACCCCAAAGGCGGCTTTTCGTCACCCTTTATCGGCAGAAAACCGGCCTTTGCTGTCAAAATTCCTCAAAGAACATCCGCTCGGTGAACAGCCGGGAAAACAGCGGGCTGCCGCTTAAGG
>DAITOE010000238.1:0-2612 GCA_036834245.1 Clostridia bacterium
GTCCTGATGGAAGTGGTGCCGGGGGACAGCTATGAGCCGGTGATTTGGCAGGATTTTCTCAAGGTGCTCAAGCGCTTTGAGCCGGAGGCTCAGGTGGAGCACATGGAGCGCTTCGCTTATTATGAGCGGGCCAAAAAGGCCTATGCCATCATCGCCAGCGGGGAGATGGCACAATACGCCAACATCATCCTCAAGAAGGGCGTCGTCAAGTAACGGCGCGGACACACAGCCAAGGAGAAAAAGCTTTGAGCCAGCAAAACGAAGTCCTCGTCACCATGACAGGCATCCAGAAATATTTCCCCGGGGTTCACGCGCTAAACGACGTGCGCTTTGACCTGCACGCCGGAGAGGTGCATGCTCTGGTGGGGGAGAACGGCGCGGGCAAGTCCACACTAATGAAGGTGCTGACCGGCATTTACCAAAAGGACGGCGGCAACATCGAAATCGCGGGCAAGCCCGTGGAGATCCGCAATGCCAAGGACGCCCAGGACCTGGGCATCTCCATTGTGCATCAGGAGCTTAACCTGCTTAAGGACCTGACGGTGGCGGAGAACATCTACATCGGCCGGGAGAACATGAACGGCATTCTGCTTGACAAAAAGGCCCAGAACAAGCGGGCCCAGGATTTTCTTGATCAGTTGAATCTGAACATCAAGGCCACCCAGAACGTGGGGAAATTAACGGTGGCTAAGCAGCAGATGGTGGAAATCGCAAAGGCCCTCTCCCATGAAAATACCCGCATCCTCATTCTTGACGAGCCCACGGCGCCCCTTTCGGATGTGGAAATTGAGGAGCTCTTCCGCTTTATCCGGGATATGCGCTCCCGGGGGGTGGGCATCATCTATATCTCTCACCGCATGGGAGAGCTTAAGCAGATTTCCGACCGCATCACCGTGATGCGGGACGGTCAGTATGTGGATACCGTGGACACGGCCGCCACCCCCATTGGGGAGATCATCCGCATGATGGTGGGCCGGGTGATTTATGAGGACCCCAAGACCGAAAGCCAGGTGGCCCCGGAGGCCCCGGTGGTGCTGGAGGGGAAAAACCTGCGCTCCCGGGATGTGAAGGACGTGTCCTTTCAATTAAGAAAGGGCGAGATCCTGGGCCTGGCGGGCCTGGTGGGAGCCGGGCGCACAGAACTGAGCCGGCTGGTCAGCGGCGCTGATAAAAGGGAGGGCGGCGAGATTTACATCAACGGCCAGCTGGCCGACATCCAAACCCCCTATGACGCGGTGGAGCTGGGCATTGGCTACCTTTCTGAGGACCGCAGGCGCTATGGCCTGTGTCTGGGGCTTTCCGTGGCCAACAACATCGCCCTGACCAAACTGGACAGCTTTATTCAGGGCATGGCGGTCAACGACCGGAAGATCAAGTCTACCGCCCGGGAATACAAGGAAAAAGTGGACATCAGAACCCCCAGCGTGGACACCTTGGTGCGCTCTCTCTCCGGGGGCAATCAGCAAAAGGTGGTTATCAGCAAGTGGCTGGTGCGCAACTGCGATGTGCTGATCTTTGACGAGCCCACCCGGGGGATTGACGTGGGGGCCAAGAACGAGATTTATAAGCTCATGCACGCCCTGGTTGATGAGGGCAAGTCCATCATCATGATCTCTTCGGAAATGCCGGAGCTGCTGCGCATGGCGGACCGCATCCTGGTGATGTGTGAGGGGGAGAAGACCGGGGAGCTTGGCATCGAGGAAGCAACCCAGGAGAAAATCATGGCGCTGGCCGCGCCCCAAGTATAGGAGGAAAGAGAATATGTCTGTACAGGGCGTTGCCCCGGCGCAAGGTACCAAAAAATTGGATCTGCAAAAATTGCTGGCTCCGGCGGTGCTGGTGGGACTGTATGCTTTCTTCGCCATCTTCGGAAACAACTTTTTCTCCAGCTACACCCTTAAAACCATCCTGGAATCCGCTTACTATACGGGGCTGATGAGCTTTGGCATCACCTTTGTCATCATCACCGGGGGGATTGACCTTTCCATCGGCACCAACATGATGTGCTCCGCTATCATCGGCGGCGTGGCTTTTTCCATGTGGGGCTGGCCTTTGTGGCTGGCGCTGTGCCTGGTGCCGCTGGTAGGTCTGGCATTTGGCTTCATCAACGGCATACTGGTGGCCAAGGCAAAACTGCCGCCCTTTATCGCCACCCTTGGCATGATGCTGGTGACCCAGGGCTTTGGCTCCATCGTCTCCCGGGTGCAGACCCAACGCTATCCCACCATCGGCACTGCCAACGAATGGTTCAAGACGGTGTTTTACCGCACTGGCAACTTTCCCACCGGCGCCCTCTACCTGCTGGCCGCGTTTATCATCGCCGCCTTTGTGCTGAACAAAACCCGCTTTGGCCGCTATGTCTACGCCATCGGCTCAAACGAAGAGGCCACCCGGCTTTCCGGCGTGAGGGTGGACAAATACAAGACGCTGGCCTATATGGTCTGCGGTCTGTTTGCGGGCATCGGCGGCATCCTCTATGCCGCCACCTACACCACCGCCATCCCGGGGACGGGCAATGGTCTTGAAACTTACGCCATCGCCGCTGTCATCATCGGCGGCACGTCGATGGCGGGGGGCTCCGGCACCATGGTGGGTACCCTTATCGGCATCTT
>DAITOE010000239.1:0-2585 GCA_036834245.1 Clostridia bacterium
GGATTTCCGCAGTGCAGACGGCCTGTATCATCAGCAGCGGGAGATTCCGCCGGAAACCATCTTGAGCCACAGTTTTTTTATCCGGCAGCCTGAGCTTTTCTACCAGTTTTACAAGGAAAAGCTCCTGGCCCCAACTGCCCGGCCCAACCCTGCCCACATAGCCCTAGCGGCACTCGAACAGGAAGGCAGGCTGCGCTGCGTGGTCACCCAGAACATCGACGGCCTGCACCAGATGGCAGGCTCCAGCAAGGTGGTGGAGCTGCATGGCTCCGTCCACCGCAATTATTGCATGCGCTGCCGCAAAGCCCACAGCCTTGATGAGGTGATGGATGCGGAAGGACCGCCCCGTTGCGCCTGCGGCGGCCTGGTGCGGCCTGATGTGGTGCTGTATGAGGAAGGCCTGGATCCCAAGGTGACCCAAGCCGCGGTGAAACACATCCAGGCTGCCGACCTGCTGATCATCGGCGGCACCTCCCTGTCCGTCTATCCGGCAGCCTATTATGCCCAGCTGTCCAGAGGCGCCATGGTCATCATCAACCGGGACCCCACCCAGCTGGATGGGCAGGCAGACCTGGTCATCCGAAACCCCATTGGCGACACCTTAAAACGCGTGATGGAAGCCCGGAAACCCGCTTAATCGCGGACAATCCGGAACACAAAATCAGGGCGGCTGTCTGCCTCCTGCCTAAAAACCTCAAGGATGCTCTGCCCGTACTGGCCCAGGCTGTTGATGGCGGCCCGCCCATAGGAAAACTGGATGATGACCTGGCTCATCTCAGCGATCGCGTCTGCCAGGGCGTCCAGGTTGTTGCCAAAATAATCAGGCAGCTGCAGCGCCTCCTTGATATGCGCCCAGGCTGCTGCCCTGTTGTCCATCCTCCTGCCGTCCAGCTTGATGGCGCGCATACTATTCCTCTCCATACAGCTTTGTAAAGCTCGCATAATGGTCCTCTGTGTAATAGATCAGCCCGTCATTGGAGTACACAATCCGCTTGGCACCACGGGAGGCCTGGCCCAGGGTGTCGATGTCGCACTCGTAATACACCCTGCCTTGTTTGGCAGGCAGCAAGCCTTCATAATTGCCGAAGCGGTCGCCGCCGATGGTGCGGCCTTTTGCATAGGGCTGCAGGTCTCCCCCGGACCAGCCCAGGGCGCGGGCCTCCTGTTTGGTGATGTAATTGGCGGGCAACCGCCGGTACAGCTGCAGGTACAGCGCCACATCCTCTGCAGCGTCATATACGCCCTCTTCATCCAGGGTTTCATCGCCTGGTGCATCGGAGGGGCCTTGCATCCGGCTGCCCGGGGTCGCGGTGCCTGCCAGGGCTTCCGCTGTTTCCTGGGCAACCGGGTCCGGCATGCTGACATCCTGACCCTTGTTTTGCAATACATTGTTGAACACCAGCAGGGCGAGGATCAGCAGCAGCACCACCGGCATGATGCGTTTGAGGTTCACAGGGGCCTCCTTCCGTGCTTTTCCATGAATCTGTGGTAAAATATAGCACAATACAGCGAATTGTGTGAAGAAACAGGGATGGGAGGACAATCCAGTTGATCAAGCGGATGGCAGCCGGCATCTTTCCAAGGCTGCTGCACAATGTCCCCAAGGACAAGAAATGGCTGTACCCTTTTTATCTGGCCGGACAGCTGCATGTGGTTGAAGAAGCATACCGGTCTGCCGCCCTGCCCGCGGCCTTTGACGGCTTGTCCATCGCCTATGCCTCTGACATTCACCATGGCCCCTATTTCAAGGAGGCGGAAGTCCTGGCCCTGCACCAGCGCCTGTTGAAGATGGATACAGACCTGGTCCTTCTGGGAGGCGACTACGGGGATGTTCCTGCCAACAGCATCGCATTTTTTAAGCGCATTCCCCCGTTTCCAACAGACAAAACGGTGCTGGCTGTTGTAGGCAACCACGACATCGGCGACAGGGGCGCCGGTATATTACCGGAGCTGCTGGCTGCCATGAAGGAAAAGAACATCAAACCCCTGGTGAACGAAACCCATACCATCACAAAATCCGGGGTGAGCATGGCCATTTGCGGGCCGGATGACATCCGCTGCGGGCGGCCGGATTTTGAACCCCTGAAAAAAGCCTCCTCCGGCGCGGACTTTGTCCTCTTTCTCCCCCATTCCCCCGATTTGATTCCCGATGCCTTTGCGGCAGGGTTTCCCTTCCATCTGGCCATCTGCGGCCATACCCACGGCGGGCAGCTGGTAATTTGGGGCCGGTCCATCCATTCCTCCAGCAAATACAAGGACCGCTACCGCTGCGGCTGGTACCAGGAGAACGGGGCTGACATTCTGGTCAGCGCCGGCGTGGGCACCTCCATCCTGCCCATGCGCCTCGGGACAGTTCCCCAAATTCACCGGCTGGTGTTAAGTTCCAAACTTCAGGGATAGGCTTGGGTTTGCGTTTAAACTCAGGTCTGCCACGTCATGATTCATCAACTGAACATGGGCTGCTGCGCCAATCATGGCTGCATTGTCACCGCATAAATAAAGCGGCGGCATGTACAGTTTGAAGCCGTGTTCATCGCATAGCGCCTGCAATTCCTTCCGCAACAGGCTGTTGGCGGAGACGCCCC
>DAITOE010000240.1:0-2561 GCA_036834245.1 Clostridia bacterium
AACCTCAAGCTGGGTGGTAGCCCCGGACCACATCCGCAGGCTGGGGGGCGGCCTGTTCTGCGACCGCCGCTACGATACCGTCTTCGTGTACCACAACGGCGCAGAAAGCTATTATGCAGGAAGGGGCTTCCGGGGGATGCTGAAGATTTGATACGGGACTGATGAATCAAGATAAAAACAGGTGCTGCCAACTTCCATGACAGCACCTGTTTTTTCTGTGGTTATTTGGTGAGCAGCCGGTAGAGAATCAGCAGTGTAGCGATGGTGAAGCCTGCGATGTTCAGGATGCGCTTCAAGCGCTTCAGCTGCTCCGGGGAATAGCCCTGGGGACTTACAAACGGGACTTCGGCCTTGCAAAAGGGGCAGGCCGTCATGTGGTCCAAGATCTCCTTTTTACAGGAGGGGCAAGGGACCAAGTGCTTTTGGTACTTGGTCATCTGCTATCTGAACCAGACCTTGGTGCAGAAGAGCACGAACAGGATGATGCCGGCAGAGATAACGCCCACCACCGTCAGGGCTGCACCCACGGCGGCCAGTGTGGCCTGGCGTGCCTGCCGGGCATTCAGCTGCAGGCTTCCGGAGCTGGTTGACTGGGCGGTCCTTGCACTGTACCACGGCATGCCCTCCACATTCATGGAGGCGATGACATGGCCGTCATCCTGGTAGGGCTGACGCTTTTTTTTCAAGAATGTCACTCCTCGTTATACAGGTGGCATGCCACCATGTGCCCGTCAAAATTCCGTTCCACGGGAACCACGGTGTCACAGATGGGCATGCGCTTGGAGCAGCGGGTGTGGAATTTGCACCCGGTGGGGGGATTGGCGGGGGAGGGGATGCTGCCCTCCAGGATGATCCGATCCATTTTGACTGTAGGGTCGGGCACCGGGATGGCGCTGAACAGGGCCTGGGTGTAGGGATGCATGGGGTTTTTGAAAATTTTCTGCGTGGGTCCAAACTCCACCATGCTGCCCAGGTACATCACTCCCACGGTGTCGGAGATGTGCTCCACCACCGACAGGTCGTGGGAGATGAACAGGTAGGTCAAGCCGTATTCCTTCTGGAGGTCCTCCAGCAGGTTGATAATCTGGGCCTGGATGGACACGTCCAGGGCGGACACCGGCTCGTCGCATACGATGAAGTCCGGATTTAGAGCCAGGGCCCTGGCGATGCAGATGCGCTGGCGCTGGCCGCCGGAGAACTCGTGGGGATAGCGGTCCTTGTGGTAGGGTTGCAGGCCGCAGGAGAGCATGATCCGGGTGATATAATCGTCAAACTCCTTCTCGGGCACGATGTTGTGCTCCTTGACGGCTTCGCCGATGATCTCGCCCACGGGCATGCGGGGGGAGAGGCTGGAGTAGGGGTCTTGGAAGATGATCTGCACCTTGGGCCGAATGCTGCGCAGGGCCTGCTTGTCCAGGTCAAAGATCTCCTCGCCGCCGATCAGGATCTGGCCGTCGGTCTTGCCGTGGAGGCGCAGGATGGTCTTTCCCACGGTGGTTTTGCCGCAGCCGGACTCTCCCACCAGGCCCATGGTGGTGCCTTTCTTGATGGTGAAGGAGATGTCGTCCACGGCCTTCACATGGCCCACC
Organism: Clostridia bacterium; assembly: GCA_036834245.1. Lineage (GTDB taxonomy): Bacteria > Bacillota > Clostridia > Christensenellales > Aristaeellaceae > UBA6115. The sequence continues at coordinate 1,590 of DAITOE010000240.1, forward strand.
ACACGGCTGAACAGGCCCGCCTTGATGGGGAAGTATTTCTTCAGGTTGCGGACTTCCAGCAGGTCGCCGGATGCCTGTGCAAGCTTGTCAATGGTTGCTGTGTTATTGTGCATCTTCGAAGTCCTCATACTGGTAGCAGGCCACGGAATGGGTGGGGCTCAAGTGCCGGTGGCTGGGATAGGCGCCTTCACAGGCCTTGAAGGCCTTGTTGCAGCGGTCCTTGAAATAGCAGTAGTTAGGCATGTCAATGGGGTTGGGCACCGAGCCGGGGATGCTGTACAGGCGGTCCACCTGTTTGTTAACCACAGGCTTGGAGGCCATCAGCCCAACGGTGTAGGGATGGGAGGGATTGTGGAACACCTCCTGTGCTGTGCCCTGTTCCACGATACGCCCGGCATACATCACCACCACATAGTCCGCCATTTCAGCGATGACCCCCAGGTCGTGGGTGATGAGCATGATGGAGGAGTTGATTTTGTCCTTCAGGTTGCGCAGCAGGTCCAGGATTTGGGCCTGGATGGTGACGTCCAGGGCGGTGGTGGGCTCATCGGCGATGATGAGGTTGGGGTTGCACACCAGGGCCATGGCAATCATAACCCGCTGGCGCATGCCGCCGGACAGCTCGTGAGGATAGCGCATGTAGATACCCTCTGCGTTGGCGATGCCCACGGTGTCCAGAATTTCGATGCTGCGGGCTTTCACTGCATCCTTTTCCATGTCGGGGTTGTGCAGCTGGATCACCTCGTCCAGCTGCCGGCCGATACGGAACACCGGGTTTAGGCTGGTCATGGGCTCCTGGAAGATCATGGACACCACGTTGCCGCGGATTTTTTCCATTTCGGCGGTGGGCACCTTGGCCACGTCATAGGCCTTGCCGTCGCCCAGATTCAGGCGGATCTGCCCGCTCACAATTTGGCCCTGGGGGCGCTGCACCAGCTGCATCAGGGACAGGCTGGTAACGAACTTGCCGCA
>DAITOE010000241.1:0-2560 GCA_036834245.1 Clostridia bacterium
CCACACAGGCGTTGCCCACATGGGAGTGGATGCGGTAGGCAAAATCCAGGGGGGTAGCGCCCCTTTGGAGGTTGATGATGTCCCCCTTGGGGGTGAAAACGAAGATGTCCTCGCTGAACAGGTCCGTCTTCAGCCCGTCGATGAACTCCTTGCTGTCGCGGGTTTCCGACTGCCAGTCCAGGATCTGCCGCAGCCAGTACAGCTTCTTGTCCAGGCCGCCCCCCGCCGTGCCCTCCTTGTAGTTCCAGTGGGCGGCGATGCCGTATTCGGCGATCTTGTGCATCTCCCGGGTCCTGATCTGCACCTCAAAGGGGGAGGGGATGGTGCGGCCGCCAATCAAGGTGGTGTGGAGGGACTGGTACATGTTGGACTTGGGGGTGGAGATGAAATCCTTGAAGCGGCCCGGCATCTGGGTCCACAGGGTGTGGGCGATGCCCAGCACGGTGTAGCACTCCGGGATGGTGTCCACCACCACCCGGACGGCAATCAGGTCGTAAATCTGGTCAAAGGAGCGGTTCTGGATCACCATCTTCCGGTAGATGCTGTACAGGTGCTTGGGCCGGCCGTCAATCTCGAAATTGTGCATGCCCATTTCCCGGATTTTTTCACTGAGGGTGTTGATGATGGTCTTGATCTGCTGCTCCCGCTCGATGCGCTTCTGCCCCACCTTGATGGCCACGTCCTTGTAGCCGTCCGGGTCCAGGTAGCGAAGGGCCAGGTCCTCAATCTCCGCCTTGATGGAGTACATGCCCAGGCGGTGGGCCAGGGGGGCGTAGATGTCCAGGGTTTCCTGGGCGATGGCCACCTGGCGCTCGTGGGTCTGGTGGGTGAGGGTGCGCATGTTGTGGAGGCGGTCCGCCAGCTTGATGAGGATCACCCGGATGTCCTTGCTCATGGCCAGGATCATCTTGCGCCAGGACTCCGCCTGCTGCTCCTCCCGGTCCATAAAGTCCAGCTGGGTCAGCTTGGTGACGCCGTCCACCAGGTTTTTGATTTCCGTGCCAAATTCTTTTTCGATGATGTCAAAGGTGACCCCTTCCACGTCCTCCACCGTGTCGTGGAGGAGGCCTGCCGCCACGGAGGCGGCATCCATCTGCAACTCCACCAGGATGCTGGCCACATGGATGGGGTGGGACACATAGGCTTCGCCGCTGCGCCGTGTCTGCCCCTCATGGGCAGTGATGGCGAAATCATAGGCCTTTTTCACCAGGGCAAGTGACTCCGCCGTGCTGTATTTGCTCAGCCGGGCAATCATCTCCTCCAGGTTCAGGCGTTCAAATGCGGTGTGGGCCATGGTGCTCCTTATCCGGTCAGGTTGTTGTACAGGGGGCTTTCCGTGGGGTCGATCCGCTTCATGGGCAGCAGCTTCAGGAAACTTCCCTCCTGGTCTAATTGTACCAGACCCAGCTGCTGAAATATCACAAGGGCGATAAAATCTTTTCCGCTGTCCGCTGTAAAACCTGCGGTCTGGCCCTGTTTCAACTGCTGGTAGACCGCCCGCAGGCCGTCTATATCAGGGGCAAAGCGGGCAAGCAGGTCATGAAGGGCTGCGCTTTGGGGCAACACCAGCACCTCCTGCGCGCCCGTTGCCCTGACGGCCTGGCTGACATCGGCCTGATCCGGCAAGCCGTCTGCGAACACCAGGCGCGTGTAGCCGGCGAAATGCTGGCTAAAATCCGGGGCGTACACCAGAGCATTGAAGGAGCGGGGGTCTGCCGCCCGGCCAAAGCCAATCTGCCAGTCCGGGAAGCGTTCCCTGAGGGCGTTAGCAGTGTGATGGGAATGGGCCAGGACCAGGGTGCCCCGATTGCCGGCAACCTCCGGCAACGCCGCAATCTGCCGGACCTCGGCCTGGGGTGCATCGCCTGTCGGCCCGGCCAGCAGGCTGCTGAGGGCCTTTGCCTCCAGCAGGCTGTCCTGGTAAAAGGCGTTTTCACCCGGAATCAGGGCCCGGACCATCAGCTGGGCGCTGGTTTTCCCGTTGAATTCGTTGCGCTCCACGCTGCCCACCAGGCTGACCGACCGGCCCAGGGAGCGGGCTTTTTGCCCGAAGGAGAAGGCGATGCCCTCCCGCACAGCCCCCTGATCCCCCACGGTCAATTTCAAATGGGCCCCGTCGCTGCCCACCGCCCGGGCGGTGATGACCCGCAGGTTTTCCATCAAAAACAGGGGCGGCGGGTTGCCCACGCCAAAGGGGGCCAGCTGATCCAGCCGGTCGATGGTGGCCAGGCTGACTTCAGCAAGGGACAGTGCGGTGTCATACACGGTTTCCGGGACCAGGTCCCCCTCCCCCAGCTGGTCCCTGACCGCCTGGTCAAAGGCTGCGGTGAACGCCGGCAGGTTCTCCTCCGGGAGGGCCAGGCCGGCTGCCATGGTGTGGCCGCCAAAGCGGGACAGGTGGGGGGCGCAGGCTGCCAGGGCAGCGTACAGGTCGACCTGGCCGGCGCTGCGGCCGGAGCCGGTCCATTCCTCCCCCTGCCGGCACAGGGCGATGGCCGGGTAGTTCCAGCGCTCCACCAGCTTGCCGGCGGTGAGGCCCACCACCCCGGGGTTCCAGTCC
>DAITOE010000242.1:0-2539 GCA_036834245.1 Clostridia bacterium
TAGAAGAGCTGCTGGTGCAGCAGCACATCCACCTCTTTCAGCCCGGGCAGGGTTTCTTCCGCCAGGTGGAAAGCCCTGCAAAACACGTCCCCGTTTTCATAGTCCATGTAGAACTGTCCATAATACCGGCTCAGGTTCACCAGGGCGAGGTAGGTGGCCGTCTTCTCCCGGTTCTCCTGCTTCACGGTAAAACCAGGCCAGGCGCTAAACGTGATGCCGTCGTAATAGGTATAGATGGCCATCGTGCAGGACTTCAAGGCGTTGTCCAGGCTGAACTCCAGTTCAAACCGGTTTTCCCCGTCGAAGGTGTATTTGTAGTTGTTGCTTTTCAGGTAGTCAATCACCAGGACATTGAGCTTTTCTATGGCCTCTTTTTCTGCCGCGTCTTCAGCCGTTCCGGCAAGAACTGGCAGCAGGAGCAGCAGGGACAGCAGCAGGGCCAGGGTCTTCTTCGCCATGGTTCCACCTCTTTTCTTTTGTGCTGTCTGCATTTTACCACACAAATTTGTTAATTTGAAGCGGTTTTCAGGATGGTCAGGGCCTGGGCCTGGGCAGCCTTCATGGCCACGGGCACCGGCAGGCTGTCCAGCAGCTCTGCGTCCGCCCAGATGCCGCCTGCAACAGGCGCGCACTCCCCGGCCTGGGCTGCATAGATGCGCATGTTCCACACCCGGTGGGTGAAGACATGGCGGGCCTTGCCGACTTCCCGGATGTCTTCCAGGGCGGGCACCAGCTTCTGGGCCGCTGCTTCCAGGCAGCCTGCATCATCCGCCCCCTCATGCAGCAAAAAGACATACAGCCCCTTGAGGAGGGCGGCCTTCCTTTGCATCAGCAGCACCTTGTTGTCATGGAACAGCAGCAGCACCCCCACCGGCACCTGGGTGGGGGGCTTTTTGGCCTGGATCACCGGCAGCAGGGCCGGGTCCGCCTCCTGATATGCACGGCAATCCTCCTGAAGAGGGCAGCGGCCGCAGTCCGGGGTGCCGGGCAGGCAGATGGTGGCTCCCAGGTCCATGAGGGCCTGGTTCATGTCCCCCGCCCGGGTGAGGGGCATCAGGGACTGGCCCAGTTCCTGCAGCCTGCGTTTGACGGCGGGGCTGCCGATGTCCTCCTGCACCAGGAAGAGCCGGCTGATGACCCGGTTCAGGTTGCCGTCCATGGCGGGGATGGCCTCGTCATAGGCGATGGAGGCGATGGCGGCCGCGGCATAGGGCCCGATGCCGGGCAGGGCCTGCAGCTCCTTCGCTGTCTTCGGGAACACGCCATCCAGCTCCCCTGCCACGATGTTGGCCGTCCTGTGCAGGTTCCGCGCCCGGGTGTAGTAGCCCAGGCCCTCCCAGGCCTTCAGCACCTGCTCCAGGGGGGCTGCCGCCAGGGCAAACACATCCGGAAACAGTTGCAAAAAGCGCTCATAATAGGGCACCACGGTTTCTGTCCGGGTTTGCTGCAGCATCATTTCGCTGAGCCAGATCCGATAGGGGGCCTTGGTGCCGCGGAAGGCAAAGCTGCGCTGGTGCACATCGTACCAGGCCAGCAGCTTCGCCGTGATCTGGCCAGGGCGGGCTGCATCAGCCACGGTTCTTTTGCATCTTGTGGATTTTCTTGAAGTGCTCGTATTCGTCCAGCAGCTCCGCCTGCAGGGCCAGGGAGTTCCATTCGCTGTTTTTTTCTGTCAGCATGGCCTTTAGGTGCACAGGCCGCATGCCCCGCTCCCGGAAGCCGTCCAGGAAGCGGCTTAACAGCCCTTTTTCAAAATAGGCCATCAGCATCATTTCACCCTCAAAGCCCTCCCCGTGGTAGGCCTCCTCCGTGGGGGGAAACAGGCCGCACAGGGCGCCGATTTTTTGCAGATAGGCTTCCCGGGGCACCAGAAAGGCTTCAATCCCCAGGTCTGCCGCCAGCTGGCGGACCTGGTCCGCCCTGTCCCCCTCCATGTTGTAGCAAAGAGCCATCGCTTGATTCATACAGGTGTTCCTTTCAACATTAATCCAAAGTATCATACCACATTCTGTACCTGACAGCCCCTTTTGAGGTACAATAAACGAAGCCTGGCCGAAAACTGCATTGCGCCATGCGGAGGACCCCAATACCAATGATTGCGAGGTTTCACATGAGAAACAACAAGGTGCTGCGCCTGACCCTCTCTGCCCTCTTCCTGGCCCTGGGCATCCTGCTGCCCTTTCTGACCGGCAACAACCGGCAGCTGGGCAACATCTTCAGCCTCATGCACATCCCGGTTTTGCTGTGCGGCTTTGTGTGCGGGTGGAAGCATGGGCTGTTCATCGGCTTTGTCACCCCCCTGCTGCGCTCCCTCATCATCGGCATGCCCCCCATGCTGCCCATCGCCCTGGGAATGGCCTTTGAACTGGCCGCCTACGGCGCCCTGGCCGGCATCCTGTACAAGGTGATGCCCAGGAACATCCCGGGGCTTTATGCCGCCCTCATCCTGTCCATGCTGGGGGGCCGCCTGGTGTGGGGCCTGGCCAGCTACATCATCTATACCGCCATGGGCAACCCCTTCACCCTGCAGATGTTTATG
>DAITOE010000243.1:0-2530 GCA_036834245.1 Clostridia bacterium
TGCTGGCGCTGGTGAGCTTCATCACGGACTATGCCATGGTGCCCCATGGCGAGCGCGATTTGAGCACGGTCTTGATCATCCTGGTGATGATTTTGCTGTCTGCCCTGATGCGCTTCATTCAGGAGGTGCGGGGCGACCAGGCGGCCCAGAAGCTGTCGGACCTGGTGCAAAACACCATCGCGGTAACCAGGAAGGGCGCGCCCCAGCGGGAGATTCCCATGGACGAGGTGGTGGTGGGGGACATCGTGCACCTGGCTGCCGGGGACATGGTGCCGGCGGATGTGCGCATCCTCCAGGCCACGGACCTGTTCTTGAACCAGAGCGCCATGACCGGCGAGTCCGAGCCCGTGGAAAAGCACGCGGCGGCCTGCGCCCTCACGGAGAACCAGGGGCAGATGGAGGTGCCCAACCTGGCCTTCATGGGCACCGACGTGCTCTCCGGCAGCGCCCTGGCCATCGTCTACTCCACCGGGGACGAGACGGTGCTGGGGCAGATGGCCCGGCACCTAAGCCAGGTGAAGCCGGAGCCCACGGCCTTTGACCAGGGCATCGCCTCGGTGAGCAAGATTTTGATCCGCTTCATGCTGGTGATGGTGCCCATCGTGTTTCTGCTCAACGTGTTCACCAAACGGGACTGGCTGTCGGCCTTCCTGTTCTCCATCTCCATCGCCGTGGGACTGACGCCCCAGATGCTGCCCATGATCGTGTCCACGGTGCTGGCCCGGGGCGCTGTGGCCATGAGCAAGAAGGACACCATCATCAAAAACGTCAACGCCATCCAGAACATGGGCGCCATGGACATCCTGTGCACCGACAAGACGGGCACCCTCACCCAGAACAAGGTGGTGCTGGAGTACCACCTGGACTTGGACGGCGACGAGGACCCCTATGTGCTGCGCCATGCCTATTTGAACAGCTACTTCCAGACCGGGCTCAACAGCTTGATGGACGAGTCCATTATCGAGCGGACCCACGAGGAAAGCGCAACAGACGACAGCCTGCGCGGGCTGAACACCGCCTACACCAAGGTGGACGAGATCCCCTTTGATTTTGAGCGCCGGCGCCTGTCCGTGCTGGTGAAGGACCAGCAGGGGGAGGATCTGCTGGTCACCAAGGGCGCTGTGGAGGAGATGCTGCTGGTGTGCGACCGGGTGCGCACCAAGGCCGGCGTCGTGCCCATGGACCAGGGCCATGAAGAGAAGCTGCTGAAGCTGGTGGAGGACCTGAACGACGACGGCATGCGGGTCATCGGCGTGGCGCTGCTCACCGAGCCGCCGGAGGCTGGGCAATTGACCCGCCAGCACGAGCAGAACATGGTCTTCATCGGCATCCTGGCCTTCCTGGACCCGCCCAAGGAGAGCACCGCCGCCGCCCTTCAGGCCCTCAGGGAGCACGGGGTGGAAACCAAGATTTTGACCGGCGACAACGAGCGGGTCACCGCCGCCGTCTGCAAGCAGGTGGGCCTCCCCGTCACCGGCATCCTCATGGGCCACGAGGTAGACCAACTGGACGACGAGGCCCTGGCACGGCGGGCGGAGGACACCCAGGTCTTTGCCAAATTGAGCCCCATGCAAAAGGCCCGGGTGGTGAGCCTGCTCCGGCGGCAGGGCCACGTGGTGGGCTTCATGGGGGACGGCATCAACGACGCCGCGGCCATGAAGGCCTCGGACGTGGGCGTCTCCGTGGACAACGCGGTGGACATCGCCAAGGAGTCCGCCCAGGTGATCCTCCTGAAAAAGGACCTGATGGTGCTGGAGCGCGGGCTGGTGGAGGGGCGCAAGGTCTACGCCAACCTCATCAAATACATCAAAATCACCGCCTCATCCAACTTCGGCAACATGCTCTCGGTGCTGGTGGCCTCGGCCCTGCTGCCCTTTTTGCCCATGGCGGCCATCCACCTGCTGCTGCTCAACCTGGTCTACGACATCACCTGCCTCACCCTGCCCTTTGACAATGTGGACAAGGACTATGTGCTTAAACCCCGCAAATGGCAGGCCCAGACCATCACCAGCTTCATGCTGCACCTGGGCCCCGTCAGCTCCGTCTTTGACATCCTCACCTTCGCCGTCATGTTCTTCATCATCGGCCCCCGGGTGCTGGGCATGCCCTGGCAGCAGCTGGCGACAGAGCCCGATAAGCTCCACTTCATCGCCCTCTTCCAGGCCGGCTGGTTCGTGGTCTCCATGTGGACCCAGACCCTGGTCATCCACATGCTCCGCACCGAGAAAATCCCCTTTGTCCAGAGCCGCTCCGCCCTCCCGGTGCTCCTGGTGGGCCTCCTGGGCTGCTTCGCCCTCACCGCAATCCCCTACACCGCCCTGGGCGCCAAGATGGGCCTGGCACCGCTGCCCGCACCCTTCTTCCTGCTCCTGGCCGGCATCCTCCTGGCCTATATGCTCCTGGCCACCCTGGCCAAGCTCCTGTACATCAGGCGGCACGGGGAGCTGTTGTAGGGTGGGGGAGGGACGGGGGACTTTTTCTCCGGGGCGTTGCCCCGGACCCCACAAGGGGCCGCTTGGCCCCTTGACCC
>DAITOE010000244.1:0-2496 GCA_036834245.1 Clostridia bacterium
GACGGATTTGCCTTTGTCCACCACCAGGTCCGGATGCATGTAGGCGCCGTACAACGATGGATAGTCTGCACCGCGGGCCAGCTTCACTTCAGGCCCCCACTCCCCCCAGGGCAGCAGCCCCTCCTGCATGACGATGGCAGCAGCGGTTTCCTTCAAATAGGTGATGATGAAATTGCCCAGGTATTCGTTGTAAATCACCGAGATCTCCCCCACCGGGCCGGGGATGACCACCTGGGCCTGCGCAATCCCTTCCTCCCCCTGGACCCATTGGGGCAGGCCCTCCTCATCCAGGCCGGTGAAATACTGGTAGGCTGTGAAGTCCTCCAGGGCCTCTTCCTTCACTTTCATCAATGCCACGCCGCCGTAGCGGCCCCCGGGGATGCCCCAGATGTACATGGTGTCCCCCACCAGCACGTTGGCCGTCTGGATGAAATTGCTGTCCCCCGGCCAGCGGACGTCCTGGAGCTTGGTCCACTTCTGTCCCCCGTCCTCGCTGACAGCCAGGCCGCTGTACCGGGCATCCCAGCGGCCGGGGGGGCCCCAGTGGGACACGCTCATGTAGATGCAGTACAGCTTGCCGTTGGCGGCAAAGAGGTTGGTGGGGATGACGGTCATCTCCACCTTGTCCTGCTTGAGGCTGAGGAGCAGCTCCTTGGCGCGGCCCTGCTTGTCTTTGACCGCATCAACGATGGTCAGGCCGTCGGTGGGATCCTCGTCCTCGATGATGAACAGCACATTGCTGCGCCAGTGGGCATGGCGCTCGCTGGCGAAGGTGTCCCCGCCAAACATGTAATAGCGCCCGTTAAGCCGGGCAATGCTGCCCAGGTCCGTGCCCCAGACCCCAAAGCGGGACAGGGTTTTGTTGGGGCTGTCCTCCCCGGTGAGCTGCACCACTTTTTCAACCGTCAGGCTGCCCAGGTCGTGGAGCTGGTGCTGCTTGCCGGGCAGGGCCAGGAGGGCTTCCATTTCGGAGGTCTGTCCCAAAGCGGCCAGAGGCGCAAGGAGGCAGAAGGCCAGAAGCAGGGGAATCAGTTTTTTCATGAATTCATGTCCCTTCATGGGTGCGCAGCCTCATTTGATGCCGGAGATCATCAGCCCCCGGACGATGTGCCGCTGGAAGATCAAAAACACGATGATGGGGGGCAGCGCTGCCAGGGCGGAGCCGGCCAGCACCACGCCGTAGCTGTTGGTGTACATGTTGTTGTAGGAACGGATTACCTGCATCACCTGCAGGTACTGGGAGCTGGTCACCGTCATGGCGGGCCAGAGGAAGCTGTTCCAATAGCCCAGAAAGGCGCCGGTGCCCATGATGACATAAGGGGATTTGGCATTGGGGATGAACACGCTGATAAAGATGCGCAGGCGGCTGGCGCCGTCTATCAGGGCGGCCTCCTCCGTCGCCATGGGCATGTTGAGGAAGAACTGCCGGAAAAAGAAGATAGAATAGGCGCTGGCCAGGCCGGGCAGGATCAGCACCCAGTAGCTGTCCAGCATCCCCAGGGTGTTCACCACCACAAAGGAGGTGACCAGGATGGTGATGCCGGGGATGTACATGGTGAAGATGCTGAAGCGCCACAGGGTGGTTTTTCCCCTGAAGTTGAGCCGGGCATAGGCATAGCCCGCGGCGGAGTTGATGGTGACGGACAAAAGTGCTGCCGTCACCGCCACAAAGGCGGTGGACATCATGGCCTGGAGGAAGGGATAGGTGGTTTCCTCAAAGAGCTTGACATAGTTCTCCGTCACCCAGGTTGTGGGGAAGAACATCAGGGGGTTGGCCTTGAGGACCTCCTTGGCCTCCTTGAAGGAGCTGATGATCATCCAGACCAGGGGGAACAGGGAGATTGCGGACATCACAAGCGCAATCACGGTGAATGCGCTGACGGAGGCTTTGTGCCTGGTGTTTTTGCCAATCATGTTGATGCCTCCTCCCTCATTCGTCCATGGATTTTTCAGACCGGATCAGCCTGAAGACAAAGCTGGACAGGGTGCCGATGACAATCATCATCAGCAGCGCCGCTGCCACCGTATAGCCCATGGAATAGTCGGCGGACTTGAAGTTGTTGTAGATGTACATCATGGGGGTCAGGGTGTTGTTCACCGGGTTGCCCCCTGTCATCAGATAGGGCAGGTCGAACATCTGCAGGGTGCCGGTGGTGAGGTTGATGGCCACCAGGATGAACACGTTTTTCATGGAGGGGATGGTGATGCGCAGGAATTTCTGCAGGGTGCTGGCACCGTCCACCTCGGCTGCCTCGTAATAGGTTTTGGGGATGTTCATGAGGCCGGCATACATCACCAGGGACAGGCTGCCAAAGCCCATCCAGATGCTGGTGAGGGCAATGATGGCCCGGGCCAGCCAGGGGTTGGCAAAAAAGGCGATGCGCTTCATCCCCATCTGGCGGACCAGGTAGTTGATGATGCCCCCCTGGTAGTTGAAGATGAACAGGAAAATAACGGAGGCCACAATGCCGGAAATGACGGTGGGCACATAGACGG
>DAITOE010000245.1:0-2495 GCA_036834245.1 Clostridia bacterium
GCCGGCGCCTGGTATGTTGAGTCTCCTCTTTAAATCTTTCTTCCACTCATAAAAAAAGCCGGCGCGGCGCGCCAGCTTTCATCTTCATCCGGTCTTAGACGAGAATCAGCACCAATGCCAGCACCACAAACGCGATGGCGCTGCCTTTGGTGAGCAGGGCCAGCTTGCCCTCAATGGTCTTGCCCTTGTTGCGGCCAAAGAAGTTGCTGCTAGAGCTGCCGGCGCCCAGGGCGCTGAGGCCGTCGGAATCGCCCTTCTGGAGCAGGACGGATACGATCAGCGACAGGGAAGCAATCAGCAGAAGAATGGTAATCACAGTCTGAACAGCGGTCATCAGGAACCCTCCATACGTAAAATCAACATGAGAATAGTATCATCATTTCCAGCAAATATCAAGCATGCCGCATGAAACCTTGCCAGAAAGCAGCAACTCCTTGGGAATTGCGCTATTTTTTCTCCTTTGGCGGATAGGTATAGCGGGCAATCAGGCGCGGCATGCTGCCGTACATGCCGTACACATCCCCAAAAATCCAGTAGCGTTCCCCCAGTTTCCAGGGGGTTCTGGTCTGGTTTTCGGCCATCACTAGCAGCTCGTTGTTGGCGCCGTCGGTGACGTCAAAAATGGCCAGCTGGGGCCTGGTGCTGATGATCTCCTTCACAGGGCCTGTGAAGGTGTAAATCTGGGTGTTGGCAATCCGGGTGTTCATGTTGGCCAGCAGGTCCGGATAGCCCCAGTCCGCCGTCAAACCCCAGGCTTTTTTGGTGTAGATGTCCGGCACCGGCAGATAGTACACGTCGTATTTCACCGTGGTGGGCTTCTTGTCCGGGAAATCTGCGCGGATTTCCACGGTGTTGGTGCCGATTTTTGAGAACACTGCCTTGAAGCTGAACTGGCCGGTGCTGCCCAGCTGGGAGGTGTCCAGGTCCTTGTGGGGGCTCACCACGGTGATGGCAGCACCGGCCCGGGTGGTAGCATGGATGGTCATTTCCGGCTCGGAACTCCGGTCATCCAGGGTGCTGGCCAGGTCCAGGGGGATGTCCTGCACCTCACGGTAGATGTTGAGGGTGATGGTGTTTTCCCTGTAATACTGGCTTCTGACGGAGATGGTAATCACGTTGTTGCCCACCGGCTGCACCGCGGCGTTGTAGCTGATGAGGCCGTTTTGCGTGTTCACATAGGAGGAATAATCCTCGTTGTTGATGAGTACCCTGCTGTTTTGCATCACCTGGAAGCGCACATTGTACACCGGTGTGCTCACTTCCAGGTGGGTGACATCCGGGTTAATCAGCGTGATGGGTGAGATGGGAATCTCAATCGTATAGCGCACAGGATCCATCTGCTTTTGCTCCCCTGAGCTGGTGCGGATAAAGGGGGTCAATTCCACGTCCATGCGCTCATCGGTCAGGTTCTCAATCAGCTCATACCAGAAATAGTCCGGAACCTGGAAGGTGGCGTAGCCCCCGGTGACAATGTAATACTTCCGGAGCTCCTTGATATAAATCTGCGCGCCCTCCGGGGCCGGGATGGAAATGGTGTGCGCCGCCATGTCATCCAGGATGGAAGCATTGATCACAGGCTGGGGCACATCCTTGGCTTCTGTCCGGCTGATTACCCAGGGAGCGACAACGTACTGGTACAGCATAACAAGCCCTGCAATCATCACCAGGACGATGGCTGCATAGGTCAGCATCCGGGGGCGGCCCACCACCCGCTTCCGCTTGGTCTTGGGCAGGGGCAGGTTTATGCTCCCGTAGGCATTGGTGGAGGTGCTGCGGTGGCTGAAATTGACGTCGTCCCCTGCGATGGCATAATAGGAGGGCTGATCTACAAAACCGTCATAATCCACCCGGTTTTCCTCGGCCAGCAGCTGCTCCTGCTTGAGGCGCTGGGCCTGGGGATCTGCAAAGAAGCGGTTGCGGCGGGCTGCGCCGGATACCCTGGTGCCGGAGGGTGCAACCCCCCGTTGCGCGCCCCGGGTGCGCAGCTGCTGCTGTTTCTGCTCTCCCCTGCGCTTGCGCTCGTGCAGGTTGAGCATTTCCTGAGCCAGCTTGTCCAGCTTGTCGGTCTTGACGGTTTCGTTGCCCTGTTCGTCGAACTGAATCACAGTAGGCCCATCGGTTCTGATGGGCTGTGTCTTGGTCAGCTCCTCCGCGGGGGTATCCGGCACCTCGTCATGCAGGCGGTGCAGCGGTTCGCCGCATTTGAAGCACTTGGGGAAGCTGGCGCGGTTCCAATGGCCGCAGGCAGGACATTTCATGGCCGCAGCTCCTGGAAATGTATAACCAGATGATTATCCACGGATCAGTCATCCCCCATTTTCAACACGGCAATGAAGGCCTCGCTGGGCAGTTCCACGCTGCCGAACTTGCGCATGCGCTTCTTGCCTTCCTTCTGCTTTTCCAGCAGCTTCTTCTTGCGGCTGATGTCGCCGCCATAGCATTTGGCCAGCACGTCCTTGCGCACCGCCTTGACGGTTTCCCGGGCAATGACCTTG
>DAITOE010000246.1:0-2463 GCA_036834245.1 Clostridia bacterium
ATGTCCATGATGAGGAAGTTCTCCGTCATGGCGGTGCGCAGGCTGATTTCGCTGGCGGGGAAGTCCTCCGTGGACCAGAAGAAGCTGTCCCCCACGTGGCGCACGATGCCGGCCTCCGCCAGGTACTGCTTTAAGCTGTCCACCCCGGGGGCGTTGCCGAAGCCCTCCTCCTCCCGGAAGGGCAGCTCGAAGGCGGCGCACTTGAAGTGGTTGAGCAGCACGTACAAATTGTCCGGGTTGGTGAGGGCGTTCTCCGGGGACTGGGCGAAGAAATACTCCGGGTGGCCGATGATGTACTGGTCGATGGGGGCGCTGGACGCCACCAGGATGGTGAGGCTGTGGCCCATCCTGCGGCCGGCGCGGCCCGCCTGCTGCCAGGTGCTGGCGATGGTGCCCGGGTAGCCGCAGAGGATGCAGGCATCCAGGGAGCCGATGTCGATGCCCAGTTCCAGGGCGTTGGTGGTGACCACCATGTTCACATGGCCCGACCGCAGGCCCCGCTCGATCTCCCGCCGCTCCTGGGGCAAATAGCCGCCCCGGTAGCCCCGGACCGTGTCCGAGCGGCCCAGGACGTCGCTTTTTTGCTCTTTCAGGGCCTTGGTGAGCACCTCCACCTGGACCCGGCTTTTGGCAAAGACGATGGTGGGCACCTGGTTTTTCAAAAACAGGGAGGCCAGCATCCGGGCCTGGCTCAGGGCGGATTTGCGGATGCCCAGCTGCCGGTTCACCACCGGGGGGTTGTAAAACACGATGTGCTTCTCCCCCATGGGCGCCCCGCTCTCATCCACCAGGGAGACCGGGCGGCCAATCAATTGTTGGGCCAGTTCCCCAGGGTTGGCGATGGTGGCGCTGCACAGGATAAACTGCGGCTTGCTGCCGTAAAAGGCGCACAGGCGCATCAGCCGCCGCAGCACATTGGCCAGGTTGGCGCCGAAGATGCCCCGGTAGGTGTGGATCTCGTCAATGACGATGAAGCGCAGGTTTTCAAAGAGCTTCACCCATTTGGTGTGGTGGGGCAGGATGTTGCTGTGGAGCATGTCCGGGTTGGTGACCACCACATGGCCGGCCTGGCGGATGGCCTTGCGGGCCGCGGCGGGGGTGTCCCCGTCGTAGGTGAAGGTTTTGATGTCCACCTCCATCTGGGTGATCAGCTCGTACAATTCCGCCACCTGGTCCTGGGACAGGGCCTTGGTGGGAAAGAGGTAGAGGGCCCGGGCATCATCGTTTTTCAGGATTTCCGTGAGGATGGGCACGTTGTAGCACAGGGTTTTGCCGGAGGCGGTGGGGGTGACCACGCAGACATCCTCCCCGGCCAGCACCTGGGCAATGGCCTGGGCCTGGTGGGTGTAGGGCTTCTGAATGCCGCGCTCCATGAGGGCGTCCCGCACCTTGCTGGGCACCTCAGGCGGCCAGTCCGCGTATTGGGCTGCCCGGGCCGGCAGCACCTCCCAGTTGCTGACGCAGGACATGAAGCCCGGGTCCAACTTCAGTTGATCAATCAGCTGTTCTACATTCATTTGCGCGCCCTCCGTTTGGGAGAGTATAGCAAATGCAGGATGCCCCTTCAAGGCTTCAGGCGGCATTTTCAGAACAAATGTTCCTGTTCTCCTGACCGGCCTGGGGCGGGAAAACAGGCGCCGCCTTCGTTGACGCAGGCCCCGCCCCGTGCTATTCTTCAAGGCATGAAGTGAATAGGACAAGAATAGGAGGAATTGAACATGGCTCATCTACGTCTGGCCGCCTGGCTGCTGGCCTTGCTACTGGTGTGGCCTGCCGGCGCAGGGATGGCGCTTATGCCCCTGCCCCTGGATGACGACGGCGTGTACGGGCACATGCCGCTGGAAGCGGGCTATCTGTCCGGGGATGAATATCTGGATCCCTCCATCCACGTGCGCATTGAGCGCTTTGACTATCAGGGCACAGCATGCATGATGGTGCTCATCGACATTATGGACCCCTCCCAGATCCGCACCACCAAGTCCTCACGGTCCTTTTTTGACGGGGAGATGGTGGTGGCCACCATGATGGCAAAGAAGGCCCGGGCGGTGTTTGCCGTCAACGGGGACTTCTTCAAATACAACGTCTTTGGCTACACCATCCGCCAGCGCCAGGAGGTGCGCAAGCGCCTGGTGAACGAGGCGGCCGGCAAGTATGACGTGCTGTTCATCGACGACCTGGGGGATTTCTCCGTCAACAAACTTGCCACTACGGAAAGCGCCCAGGCCCATGTGGATGCCCTGGAACAGGCGGGGCGCCGGGCGGTGAACAGCTTCACCTTTGGCCCCACCCTGGTGGAAAACGGCCAGGTACAGCCCTTCAACCCCACGCTGTGGCACGGGGATGCCCCCATGCAGCGGGTGGCCATCGCCCAGTTGGGGGAATTGTCTTACGCCGTGTTTCAGTGCGGCGGCGCCACCCAGCACAAGACCGGGCTGTTGATGGAGGATTTTGCCCGGATGATCG
>DAITOE010000247.1:0-2456 GCA_036834245.1 Clostridia bacterium
GCTACAAAACCCAGACCCTGGGCACCCTGGTCATCGGCCTCGCCGCCATGCTCAACGTCTGGATCATCAGTCTGATCATCTGAGGGGTAAGAACGTAGGGGAAGCCAGGACCGAAGAACTTGGGGGATTTCAACCTACAAGCCCCCTGCCCGGGGAGTTCCTCCCCGGACCCCGGAATTCTCTCTATAAACAGACAGGCACGCATCACCCGGTGCGTGCCTGTTTCTATGCCTTAGGTAAACCAGGGGTTATCCCCTGTTCCACCCCGCTTGCATCCCCACGCCAAAGGCAGCAAAGCCCAGTTTCTCATAGTGGGGCACCAGGTGGGCCTCACAAAACAGCTGGGGCGCCAGCCCCTGCTCCCGGCAGCGGTTGAGCAAATCCTCCATCATCCGCCGGCCGATGCCCCGGCCTCTGTAGCCTTCCAGCACCCCCAGGCCGCAAACATAGGCGCACAAATGGCCGTCAGACACCACCCGGCCCATTCCCACCAGCCGCCCGCCTTCCCAGGCGCAGCACAGGATGTGGCTGCCTGCAATCGCCGAGTGCAGCTGCTCCCTGGATTTACCCAGCACCTCCGCCCAGCCCATGGCCTGGTAAAACCCGTGGATCTCATCAGCCCCGGGCAGCCTGTTGTCGTAAAAAATGCCGTCTTTCATTTGCCCTCCTGCCTTCTCTTGATGCACAAAATCCCTTTATTCAGGTATACTCTTTCCATCATCACAAAACAAGGACTTAAAACACATGAACAACCGCTACCTGGACACACAAAATACCGATCCTACCATCAACCTGGCCATGGAGGAGGCCCTGCTCCTGGCCGACCCCCCTGTGCCCACCCTCTTTCTCTGGCAAAACGCCCACACCGTGGTCATCGGCCGGGGCCAGAATGCCTGGAAGGAATGCCGCAGCGACCTGCTGCGGGAGGAAGGCGGCACCTTGGTGCGCCGCTCCACCGGCGGCGGCGCCGTCTACCATGACCTGGGCAACCTCAATTTCTCCTTCTTAATGCCGGGGGCCCTCTACGACGTGCCCCGGCAGCTCCAGGTCATCGCAAAGGCCGTCAATCGTTTTGGCATTGAGGCTGAGGCCTCCGGCCGCAATGACATCGTCCTCGTCCCCTCCGGCGCCAAGTTCTCCGGCAACGCCTTCCGCCACACACAAACCGCCAGCCTCCACCACGGCACCATCTTAATGGACGTGGACTTCACCAAGCTGGGCCGCTACCTCCAGCCTTCCAAGGCCAAGCTGGACGCCAAGGGGGTCCAGAGCGTCCGGGCACGGGTGGGCAACCTGTCCGAGCTGGCCCCCGGCATCAACATCCCGGCCCTGAAAACCGCCCTCTTTGAGGCCTTCCATGAGGAATACGGCGCAACCGACACCGTAGCCGTCACAGACCTGGTGGACGCCGCCCACCTGGACAGCCTCACCGCCAAGTACCGGGACTGGGACTGGACCTTCGGCAAAACCCCCCTGTTTGACCTGAGCCTGGAAAACCGCTTCCCCTTTGGCATGGTTGACCTGCACCTGCACGTCAAACAGGGCACCATCCAGGAAGCCGCCTGCTTCACCGACGCCAACGACCCGGACCTGGCCGGCCGGCTGGCCGCCGCCCTCACCGGCGCCCCCTTCACCCCCGAAGCCCTCCATGAACGCCTGAAAAACAACCCCCACGAGGAAGACCGCCAGGTGGGGGACTGGCTCCTCACGCAACGGTTGTAGAAACGGGGAGGAGGATAATTTCCGGGGCTTCGCCCCGGACCCCACAAGGGCATTTCATGCCCTTGACCCGTTTTACATGAAACTTCTGGCCCCCCTTTGATGGAGGGCCTGCATGTGTTTCTCCTTTGTTGACCTTCCGTGGTACAATGCTGGTGCACGGGGTATTTCACGAACCCGAAAAGCAAAGGATAACTGAAGACTGCCAAGAGGATGCCTTGTAAAGGAGCTTTGTTGGTCTATTTACCTTGACCGGAATCCAATTGATGCACCCATCCAGGGCATATGATCCCAAGATAAAATTCCGGGGTCCGGGGCCAATGGCCCCGGGCAGGGGTCTGGGGGCGCAGCCCCCAGCGTTCCCAACGTTCCCATCGTCCCCCCCACACAAGGAGGTGTCCCATGTTCAAACTGATGCACAAGCGGCGGCAGCGGCAGGCGGCCCAGGAGATTTTGCGTGCCCGGGCGGAGAAGGAGCGGGGGCTGTGGTCCACCATCTGCCAGGTGACGCCGGAGGCGGCCATGGACATGCTGGACAGCTCGCCCCTGGGGCTATCGGAGTTCCTGGTGGAGGCCTCCAGCGACTACTACGGCCCCAACGTGATCACCAGGGTGCAGGAGGACGGGCCCTTCAAGCGGCTGGTGATGAGCTTTGTGAGCCCTTTTACGGGGATTTTGTTCCTGCTGGCGCTGGTGAGCTTCATCACGGACTATGCCATGGTGCCCCATGGCGAGCG
>DAITOE010000248.1:0-2401 GCA_036834245.1 Clostridia bacterium
ATCTTCCTGGTGCGGCAGTTCATGATTTCCATCCCCAGCGAGATGATGGAGGCCGGCCTCATGGACGGCGCCGGCACCATCCGCAGCTTCTTCCACGTGGTGCTGCCCCTGTCCAAACCCATCCTGGGGGCGGCGGCGGCCCTGTCCTTTGCAGACAGCTGGAACCTGGTGGAGCAGCCGCTGATCTACCTGTCCAACACCCAGAACCTGATGCCCCTGTCGGTGATGTTCAACACCTTCAGTTCATCGGAGCAGGGCGTGGTCTTTGCAGCCGCCGCGCTGTACATCCTGCCGGCGCTGCTCATCTACTCCTATTTCCAGGAAGACATCCTTCTGGGCATCCAGCTCAGTGACATGAAGTGAGGGCGCAATGAAGAAAAACAAAACCTTGAAATGGCTGGTGGTGTTTGTGGCCGTGCTCCTGGCCAGCATGTTCTTTTCCCGCACCGTGCAAACCATCACCACCCCCAAGATTCAGAGGATTTCCGCCACCCGGGGCAAGCTGGAAGAAAAGATCCCGGTTTCGGCCGATCTCAGCTTCAGCCAGGGCGAGGAAATCTATGTGAAAAACGCCAAGAAGCTGAACCTTCTCTTCACGGAGGTGCTGGCCAAGCAGGGCTATTTCGTCAAGAAGGGCAACCTGCTGGCCAAGGCCGAGATCCCCACCCTGGCGGATGAAATGAAAAAAGCCCGCCAGGAGCACGAGACCGCGGTAAAGGCCCTGGGGGAACACCTGGTGAGCCAGGTGCGCCTGGCCCAGGATTCCGAGCATTACCAGGTCTACGCCAGCTATTTCAAGGCCCTGGAAACCTATCACGGAAAGCGCCTGGCAGTGGAGGAGCGGGCCACGGCCATCGGCTATGAACTGCCCGGGGACGTCCTTAGCTGGGGACGGGAAACAGAGCCGGCGGCCACCCCCCGGCCGGGGATGCGGGCCACCCCCACCCCGCCGCCCCTGGCGGACATGCCACAGGAGATGAAAAGCCTGATGCAGGAGGCCTTTGAGGCCTACATGGCCTCGGAAGCCGTCTTCATGGACCTGCGGCGCATCTACACTGGCAACAGCAAGATTACCAGGACGCCGGATCTGGTGTTTGACTACATCAAAAAAATCAACGAGCTGCAGGCCGCCCTCACAGACAAGAACCAGGAGCTCATCACCCTCATCCACCTGTCAGAAGGCCTCAACGAGGTGGTGGCGCCCCATGACGGCTACCTGATCAAGTTTGAGTTGAACCGCGGCGACAGCTACGACGGCAGCAAGCCCCTTTTCGTCATCAGCAAGGAGGGGGAGGTGCCGGTACTGAAAGCGGACATCACCGAGGTGAAGAAGACCATCGAAAAAGGCACCCGGGTGGAGATTGACAGCCTGCGCCAGGACCTGGCGGTGTCCGAAATCAAGACCGAGGCCCTGAACAGGAAGTATGCCCTGGTGGAGCTCACCGAAAACATCATCAGCCAGCTGGGCGGCATCTCCAGCCTCATGGGCAACCCCACCAATTTGACCCTGGTGTACAAATCCGCCCGCACCACCACCCTCCTCCCCGCCAGCGCCGTGCGCACCGATGCCGACGGCAGCAGCTATGTCTTCACCGTGGAGCAAAACTGGGGCGGCATCCTGGGCAATTCCCAGTATGTGCTGAAAAAGCAGCCGGTGACAGTGCTGGAGAAGAGCAACCGCTACGTGGCCGTGGCGGAGGAGGTCAGCTACTACCAGATCGCCGACAAAGAGGACCGTGCCGTTCGGGACGGCCAGGTCGTGATGGAATATGTGGATTAAACGAACGGTTTTCCTGGTGCTCATCAGCCTGCTCATTGTGCTGTTTGTCATCCAGGCAAACAGCGCGCCTTCCCTGCTGCAGTATGTCTTCGTGCCGGCCCAAAGCAACCTCATGGGCAGGCCCGCCCGCCAGGAAGGCGGGGAGCAGGAGGAGGAAACCCCCGCCAGGGAGGAGCCCAGCCCCTTTGAACGCTTCCTGGCAAGCTACGATGAACTGGTGGAGTCCCAGCGGGACAACCTGAACGCGGCGGTGTTAAGCGCCCATCTGCCCGCTGTCAGCCAGGCCACCGAGGACAACGCCGCCGCAGGGGAACTGACCGCCCTGTACGGCGACCTCCATGCCCTGGACCCGAAGCTGCTGCTGTCCGGCCGCCTCCTCTACCAGGAGGACCTGGAGGAGGGCAAGCCCGTGGCCGTCATTGACGAAGGCCTGGCCATCGCCCTGTTTCGCCAGGGGGACCCGGTGAACATGGTGTTCCAGATGCTGGGGCAGCAGTTTACCGTGGTGGGGGTCACCCGCCACAAGCGCAGCGTGGGGGACAGAGCGGAATACGGCCTCATGGTGCCCCTGAAGGCCTTTGCCACCCAGCCGGCCTGGGAGGTGATGAGCGTCCAGATGCG
>DAITOE010000249.1:0-2399 GCA_036834245.1 Clostridia bacterium
GCACCTTCCGGGCCTGGGCGGGCTACAACCTGCTGGCCCTGGCCCCCAATGCCGTGTACTTCACCGCCTTTTTGTACCTGATGGACCATGTCATCAAAACCGGCGGGCTGGAGGCCACCCTGGCGGACACCGTGCCCATGCTGGTGGTCTTCGCCCTGCTGCCCCTGATGGCAGGATTCATCAAACGGGAAGGGGGCAAGAAGGCCATCCTGCTTGGCAGCCTGCCCTATGTCCTGGGCCATGTGTGGCTGTTTTTTACCGGCAGCTGGGTGGCGGTGCTGCTGGCCTATATCCCCATCATGCTGGGCAAATACATGATGTCCACCGCCGGCGCGCCCCTGTCCGCCGCATTGATTGACGAAAACGAGCGGCTGACGGGCACCAGGAAGCCGGGGCTCATCGGCGCCCTGCTGGCCCTGATTGCCGCCCCGGCCCTCTCCAGCCAACTGATGATCTTCATGGGCATCCTGGAGTTCTTCGGCTATGACAACAAGGCCGCGGTCCAGACAGAACAGGCCATGCTGGGCATCCGGATGGGGACGGCCATCGTGCCCATTGTGTTTGTGCTGCTGGGCCTGATTCCCCTGCTGCGCTTCCCCATCAACAAAGCCGCAGAAGAGGAATTGTCCCAGTACAGCTTGGAGCGGCGGCGGGGCAGCTTGCATGAGGGCATCGAAACAGAATAGGTCAACTCCACCCAACTCAGCAAGCATGGTGTTTTAGCTGAATATTAAAGTCTTTTAAGGGGGTCCGGGGGATTTTTTCTTCAGAAAAAATCCCCCGGCGTCCTATTCTTCCCTTGCTTCCCCGTCCTTCAACAGCTCCGCAGCGGGTGTTTCAAAGAAGTCCCCGGTGTAGCACCAGTAGGTCTGGCCCCAGCCCCAGGACTGGAAGAGGTCCAGGAGGAAGCGGCCGTGGGCGCGGGCGGAGGGGAAGGCGGCAAAGGCGCCCCATTCGGTGACCACGGCGGGGATGTTCATCATCAGCTGGGTTTCCCGGTGCCGGGTGAAGATGGACAGGGCCCGGGAATCGCTGGGGTCTGCCATGGCCTCGGTGTCCACCACCAGGTCATAGCCGTGGGGGGCGAAAATCTGTTTGGGGTCCTGGAGGCCGTTCACGGTAATGGGCCGGATGCCCGAGGGGATGCCGATGTTGCTTAGGTAGTTGTTGCCCCGGAAGATGAAGCTGTCGGTGTCGTGGACCCGGATGACGGCGGTGATTTTCTCGTAGAAGGGCTCCAGGATGCCGCGTTCAAAGTGGATGACCCGCTCCTGGGACAATTCCCCCAGGGCCCGGTAGCGCTCGGGGTCGTTCAAGATGTGAAGGAGCTGCAGCTTGGCCTCGGGGTCCAGGAACAGGCCAGCCATCTGCTCCGGGTCCGGCTCCGTGATGCCCAGGGCCTGGCGCTCCTCCTGGGTGAGGAGGCCGTAGAAATGGAGGAGAAGCTGGCCGAAGATCAGCTGGATCTCGCTGCCGGGGGCGGGCTCGTTTAAGATGTCGTAGCCAAAGAGGGCGGGGTGGCCGGCAAAGCGCTTTGCCAGCATGGCCCAGGTGTTGGCAAAATGGTCCTGCAGGCCCAGGCCGGTTGCGGGGACGGGCTGGTTGCCCCAGAAGGCGTCCCAGCACTCCTGCACAAAGGCGGAGGTGAGGTAGGCGTCGCTCCAGTGGGCCGTGGCTTCAAAGGGGGTGTCAGTGAGGCAGGCCCAGTCCGGGGCGCCGTCGGAGGCGCGCTGGGCGTAGAGGTCCTGGTGCATGTCCAGAAAGACGGCGATGCCGGCCTTGTGGGCCCGGTTTAGCTGGTCCTCAATGAACTGCAAATAGCTTTCGTCGTACTGCCCGGGCGCTGGCTCGATGGCGGTCCAGAGGATGCCCAGGCGGATGAGGTTGAAGCCGTGACCGGCAAAGCGCTGGTAGAGGTCCTCAGGCCAATGGGGGATGAATTGAAAGCCGCCCTCCGGCAGTTTGCTGCCCTTGTGGATTAAGTTGATGCCGTGGAGGCGCACTTCCTGGCCTTTTGTGTTCAACAGGCGGGTGCCTTCCGTGTGCAGGTCCCGGGCCTGGATGGGCTGTCGGGGGGTAACAGGCATGTAAACCTCCTTCGGTCGGGGGGATGTGCGGGCCGGGGGCCCGTCCGCATGCAGTTGAGGGGATTATACACCGCCCGGCGTCGGGCCATGCACGCCAGACGCAGCCTGAACACGCACAAACAACAAACCAGGAGCCGCTGGCGGCTCCTGGCAGAATGAAGACAAACCATATCAAGGGGAGTTTCAGAGGGCACAGCCCTCTGAGTGAAATCGTATCGCCCGGCTTTGCCGGGCGGGCGGGGCGGTTTGCGAAGCAAACCATTCCTCGCATTTTCGCTGGCCGTGAGCACAGCGAACAAGCGAAAATGCCCG
>DAITOE010000250.1:0-2378 GCA_036834245.1 Clostridia bacterium
ATTTTTCCGGGCGGATGCACCCATACATTCGCATCGTATTGCTATATCTTGCCCAGGTTTGACTGAAACCATATAATCAAGTCATCTATACATCTACATTCCCCGGAGGCAGCGATGAAACAACCCAACATCCTCTTCATCATGGCCGATGACCTGGGCCACTGGTCCCTGGGCTGTGAGGGCAATGCCGACGCCATCACCCCCCACATCGACCGCCTGGCGACGGAGGGGATGCGTTTGCGGCGCTTTTATTGCGCCTCCCCCGTCTGCTCCCCCGCCCGGGCCAGCCTCTTGACCGGCCTCATGCCCTCCGCCCACGGGGTGGCGGACTGGATCCGGCGGGGCAATGTGGACGCAGGGGGCGATGCGGCCATGGACTATCTTCAGGGCCTCACCGGCTACACCCTCCACCTGGAGCAGGCCGGCTACACCTGCGGCCTCTCCGGCAAATGGCACCTGGGGGATTCCATCAGGCCCCGACAAGGCTTCTCCCACTGGTACGCCCATACCGCAGGCGGGGGGCCCTATTACGGCGCCCCCATGGTCCGGGACGGCCAATGCACCCGGGAACCCGGCTATCTCACCGACGCCATCACGGATGACGCCATCCAGTTTATACAGGAACAGGCGGGCAGCGGCCGGCCCTTCTACCTCCAGGTGGGCTACACCGCCCCCCACACCCCCTGGACCGGGGGCAACCACCCCCAGGAATACCTGGATTTATACAAAGACTGTTCCTTTTCCAGCTGCCCCATAGAAAACCGCCACCCGGACCAGCTGTCCTACCCCATGTTTGAGGAGGACCGGCACTTGATGCTCTCCGGCTATTTCGCCGCCGTCACCGCCATGGACGCCGGCATCGGCCGCATCCTGGACACCCTCACCCAACTGGGCATCCAGGAGGACACCTGCGTCGTCTTCACCTCGGACAACGGCTTCAACTGCGGCCACCACGGCATCTGGGGCAAGGGCAACGGCACCTTCCCCCTCAACGTCTATGAATCCTCCGTCCGGGTGCCCTTCATCGTGCGCTGGCCTGCCCGGGTGCCCCCGGGCAGGGTGGATGACAGCCTCATCGGCGCCTATGACTGGTTCGCCACCGTCCTCAACCTGGCTGGCATCAATAGCGCCCCCACCCCCAATATCAGCCGGGATTTTACAGGCATTCTGACGGGACAGCCTGACCCCCGCCGCCAGGAGGCCTTCGTCTTTGACGAGTACGGCGCCACCCGGATGATGATTGCCGGGGACTACAAGTTCATCAAGCGCTACCACGATGGCAGCCGCCTGCTGTTCAACCTGACGGAGGACCCCGGGGAAACCCGCAACCTGATGGCCACCGCGCCCCAGGCGCTCACCGCCAGCCTGGAAGCCCGGATGGAGGCCTGGTTTGATGCCGCCAGCACTGAGAGGGCCGATGCCCGCTTCGCTTCGGTCATGGGCTTTGGCCAGATGGCGCCCCCCGGGCCCACCGGTTACCCACAGGGCGCCTTCGTCCAGGGGCAATAGCACTGCTTCAGGATTCTACAAAACACCCACGCCCATACAAAACCAAAACAAAACCCACTGAATATTGCTATTGACCGCTCCGGTCAATCCGTGCTATCCTGTTTTCAATCATTGACCGAACCGGTCAATATATCGGATGCAGGCGGCCTGCAGCGCCCCTTCCTGCACCATCATCAAGGAGGTGAAGCGCCCTGTCTGAACTGTTCCGCCGCCTGCCGGAAGCCCGGCAGCAGCAGGTGTTGAAGACCGCCATGCTGGTGTTTTCCAGACATGGCTACAAAAAAACCGCCACCCAGCAGATAGCGGAAGCCGCCGGCGTGTCCAAGGGCATGGTCTTTCACTACTTCACCAGCAAGCTGGCCCTGTTTGAGCTGCTGTGCCAGACCACGGCCGATTTTTTCAAAGCCTGGGCGGAAATCCTCACCGCGGAGATCATCGCCATGGACTACATCGACCGCTACAGCTGGCTGGCCCGCCGCAAGCTGGAGGCCTACCTGCAGGAGCCCGAGCGCTTTGCCTTCATCAGCATGCTGATGCTGCACCCGGAAAACCAGCAGGTGTCCGAAAAGGTGGCAGAGATCAGCAGGCAGCTTGCAGCCCTGCAGGAGGAGGTGCTGGTCACCCTGGCTCATTCCGGGGACACCGGCCGCTTCCGGGAGGACCTGGCCCCCGGGGACATCCGCCGCTACATCACCTTCATCCTGGAAGGCTACACCCAGGAGGTGATGGCCGCCCTGAAGGACCAGCCCGCGGAGGACCTGTCCACCAGCCCCAGCTGGGCCGCCTTTGACGCGCTGCTCCAGGACCTGCGCACCTTATTCTATCAATAATACTGGACTCAATCTTTAACGCTTCCATGAGCAGGCCCT
>DAITOE010000251.1:0-2378 GCA_036834245.1 Clostridia bacterium
AATCCATCCATCAAACCTACTGAAAGCCGCTATCCACCGAAGCGGCTTTCTGTGTTTCAAAAGTGGAACAAAAGCAGCAAAAACTTTTGATTGCATTCCCCAGGCATCCTGTGGTATGATTCTCGTTGTGACATTGGACGGTCCTCTGTATCCAGGCCGATGCATGAACGTCTGTAAACGAAGGAGGAAACCCCATGAGTGAGATCATCCGTTCCCTTGAGAAGCAGCAGATGCGGGACGACCGCATTGACTTTGGCATCGGCGACACCGTCCGGGTGTTCGTGAAGGTGGTTGAAGGCAGCCGCGAGCGCCTGCAGGCCTTTGAAGGCACCGTCATCGCCAAGCGCAATGGCTTCAACCGCGAAACCTTCACCGTGCGCCGCATGTCCTACGGCATCGGCGTGGAGCGCACCTTCCCGCTGCATTCCCCCCGGGTTGACCGCATCGAGCTGGTCCGTCCCGGCAAGGTCCGCCGCGCGAAGCTGTACTACCTGCGCTCCCGTCAGGGCAAGGCTGCCAAGATCAAGGACGCCAGCCAGCGCTGAGCAGGCACAGCAAACAGCAATCCATCACGGATGCAAAGTGGCTCCGGCCACTTTTTTTGTATCCTGAAAGATCAATGGCGAAGGCTCATGCCCTATTGCAAGTTAAACAGTTCCTCGCTGCTTTTCCTCAGACAAATCAATACTAAAAATGCGCCGGCTGGGCACACAGTTGTATCTTTATGTTTGTATCAATGCCAGTGCAGCACAGGGATGCCCTGGCCCCGCTTCCTGGTTTTTCGGCTGGGGTTCACCAGGTGGGGTTTGCCCACCATGCCCAGCATGTGCAGGTCGTTGCTGCTGTCCCCGTAGGCGGCGGAATGGGCCCAGTCCGCTTCGATGCCCCGCTCCTTCAGCCACAGGGTAATCTGCCGGTTTTTTTCGTCCTTCACCACGTTTAAAACAACCCGGAACTGCCCGTCTGTCCTGGTGGCAATGATGCCGTCCACCGGCAGCACATCCGCCAGGTAGGCCAGGTATACTTCCGGCGAGGCGGACACCAGGAGCACCAGGTCCCCGGCATCTCGGTGGCGCTGCATCTGTTTCACGGCATCGGGATACAGCCCGGGCACCAGCTCCTCTTCCACAAACCGGCGGCAAAAGGCAGCGGCCTCCTCCCGGGGCATCCGGACCAGGGGGGAGAGGGACAGGGTTTTGATGTCCTCCACCGGCATCCTGCCCAGCTTCCACAACAGGGTTCCCCACAGGGTTTTCAGCAGCCCCCCGGTGGAGAGATGTCCCTTGATATACAGCCTGCGCACCAGCCTTGCAATGCTGTCGCCGCGTATCATGGTGTCGTCAAAATCAAACAGGGCCAGCTTCCGCTTCATCGGCATCCTCCAAAAAACTGTCAGCAACAGACTACAAAAGCAGGGAAGAGATGTCAATCAGCAGGGCAACCTGTGGCACGTATTCGCAGCCTGTGTTGGCTTCAGGCTCGAATTGGCGCAACGCTGGCCCCTCTGCCGGCTTGACCGAAGGGAAATCTTTGGTAGAATGATGCCAATGTCCCCGGGAGGTCCTTTAGCACCAGGGACAATCAATATGTCAACACCTAAGGGAGAGCGTTTTGCAGTACCTGATTATCGGCATCATCCTGGTTCTGGCCCTGCTGGCCATCCGTTTATCCAACAAGCACGGCATCCCCGCCCTGCTGCTGTTCATTGTGCTGGGCATGGGCTTTGGCCTTCTGGGCCTGAAGTTTGACAACTACGAGTTCGCCGACGGGCTGGCCACCGTGGCCCTGATGGTCATCATGTTTTACGGCGGCTTTGGCACCAACTGGAACATGGCCCGCCCGGTGGCAAAGGAAGCCATCCTCTTAAGCTCTCTGGGGGTTGTGACCACCGCCCTGTTGACAGGGCTTTTCTGCCACCTGGTGCTGGGCTTTTCCCTGCTGGAGGGCATGCTCATCGGCTCCATCGTGGGCTCCACAGACTATGCCAGCGTGTCCAACATTTTAAGAAGCAAGAACCTGAACCTGAAATACGGCAGCGCCTCCCTGCTTGAACTGGAAAGCGGCTCCAACGACCCCACCGCCTACACCATGACCATGGTATTCCTGGCGGTGATCATGGGGAAAAACCTGTCCGTGCCCCTGCTGATCCTCTCCCAGGTGGCCATCGGCCTTGGGGTGGGCTTTGCAGCCGCCTTCCTGCTGGGCAAATACCTGCGGCGCATCAACGTCCAGGAGGATGGCCTCACAGCGGTGCTCATGGCGGCGGCCATGCTCATCACCTATGCTGCGGCCAGCCTGCTGGATGGCAACGGCTATCTGGCGCTGTACATCCTGGGCATCCGCCTGGGCAACATGGAGTTCAAGGGCAAGCGGGACAC
>DAITOE010000252.1:0-2363 GCA_036834245.1 Clostridia bacterium
CGGACACCGGCCACATCGTCAACGGCCATGTGCCGGTGAAGCTCAAGCACGGGGAGAGCCCGGTGAAGGGCAAGGGCAGGCTGTACATGATTGACGGGGGCATCTCCAGGGCCTACCAGGCCACCACCGGCATGGGGGGCTACACCCTGATCTACAACTCCCACTCCTTTGCCCTGGCCCAGCACCCGGTCTGGGACAACCTGGACGAGGAGCTGTTTGACAGCCCCGTTTTGCAGGTGGTGGAGAAGCTGCAAAAACGCATCACCATCGGCCAGACCGATGCCGGGGCCAGCATGGCCCTGGAGATCAAGGACCTGGAGGACCTGATCATCGCCTACCGGCAGGGCCTCATCAAGGAGCCGGAAGGGGTCTCCGGCCCGCCGGCCTTCGACCCCGGCAGCTTCCTGGCCCTGGCCGGGGACAACAACACAAGCCACAACAAGGAGGATTGAACATGACCATCGCATTTATCGGCATCGGCGTCATGGGCCTGTCCATGGCCCGCAACCTGATGAAACAGGGGCACAGCCTCAGGGTGTACACCCGCACGGCCAGCAAAGCCGCCCCCCTGGTTGCGGAAGGCGCCCTGCAGTTTGACAACATCAAAGACTGCGTCAAGGGCGCCCAGGCCGTCATCACCATCGTGGGCTACCCCCGGGACGTGGAGGAGGTCTACCTGCTCCCCGGCGGCATCCTGGAATCAGCTGAGCCCGGCGCCCTGCTCATCGACATGACCACCACCAGCCCTGCCCTCTGGCAGCACATCGCCGCCCAGGCAAGGGACAAGGGCTTCCGTCCCCTGGACGCCCCCGTCTCCGGCGGGGACAACGGTGCAAAAGCCGGCACCCTGGCCATCATGGTGGGGGGGGAGCAGGCGGATTTTGACGCCGCAAAGCCCCTGTTTGAGTGCATGGGCAAAACCATTATCTTAGAGGGCCGCGACGGCGCCGGCCAGCACACCAAGATGGCCAACCAGATTGCCATCGCCGGGGCCGTGGCCGGGGTGGCGGAGGCCGTCCGCTATGCCGAATCCGCCGGGCTGGACCTGACCCGGATGCTGGACACCATTTCCACCGGGGCCGCCGCCTCCTGGCAGCTGGACAACAACGGCCGCAAGATGGTCTCCGGCGACTATGCCCCCGGCTTTTTCATCAAGCACTTCATCAAGGACCTGGCCATCTCCCGGGAGGAGGGCCGCAACCGCAAGCTGAAGCTGCCGGTGCTCAAGCAAACCCTGAAGATGTACAAAATGCTTGAAAAACAGGGCAAGGGGGACCTGGGCACCCAGGCATTGATCGACCTGTACCGGGAGGTGCCCCTGTGCCCGGTGCCCCAGGAGGACTGATGACGCGGCCGGACTACAGCAACTGCATCACCAACATCATCGCCTCCCTGGAGGGCTATTTCGGCCTTAAGCCCCTGCAGAGCACCCACCCGGTCATTGACGCCCTGCTTTCCAAAAAGCCCTGGCGCAACATCGTGCTGCTGCTGTATGACGGCCTGTCCATGGCCGCCCTCAGGGAAGCCCTGCCGGCGGAGGCCTTTTTGCGCAGGTCTGTCCGGGCCGCCCTGTCCAGTGTCTTTCCCCCCACCACCACCGCGGCGGTCACCTCCTTAAAATCCGGCCTCAACCCCATCCAGCACGGCTGGATCGGCTGGAGCATGTACCTGCCCGCCCTGGACCAGACGGTGGACCTTTTTCCCAACCGCCTGCAGTTCACCGGGGAGCCCCCCAGGATGGAAGAGGCGGGCCGGACCCTGCTGCCCTACGGCCATTTTTTAAGCCGACTGCGGGAGCAGGCCGGCATTGCCGCCCACGAGGTCTCTGCCCACGGGGACATCCCCACAGACAGCCGGGAAGGGATGTACCAGCAGGTGGCCGCCCTCTGCCAGCGGCCCGGCCAGCACATGATCTACGCCTATGACGGCAACCCGGACCACCTGATGCACGAAAAAGGCACCCGCCACCCGGAGGTGACGGCAGTGATTAAGGCCATCAATCAGGAGGCGGAGGCCTTTGCCGCCAGCCTGCCGGAAGACAGCCTGCTCCTCATCACCGCCGACCACGGCCTGGTGGACGCAGACTTTAAATACCTGTGCGATTACCCCCAGATCACCGACTGCCTGCTGCGCCCCTATGCTGTGGAGGGCCGCGCCGCCTCCTTCTTTACCAAGGACGGCATGCACAAACAGTTTGAACAGGCCTTCCGCCGGGCCTTCGGGCAGCACTTCATCCTGATGACCACGGAGGAATTCCTGGAAGAAGGCTTCCTGGGCCCCGGCGCCGAACACCCCAGCCTGCGCACCATGCTGGGGGACTACATGGCCCTGGCCACCGACAGCAGCTGCCTGGCCATGCAGCC
>DAITOE010000253.1:0-2346 GCA_036834245.1 Clostridia bacterium
AACATCGGCATGGTGGTGATGACCATCACCAACAACTCCGCCGGCGGCCAGCCCGTGTCCCTCCAAAACATGCGGGACACCGCGGCCATCTGCCGGAAATACGGGATTCACCTCAACATCGACGCCGCCCGCTTCGCCGAAAACGCCATGTTTGTGAAGCTCCGGGAGCCGGAGTGCGCGGACATGTCCATCCGGGAGATCACCCGGACCTTCTTCGCCCTGGCGGACACCTTCACCATGTCCGCCAAGAAGGACACCATCGTGAACATGGGGGGCCTCTTGGGGGTGAAGGACGGCAACGCGCCCTACATCCTCAAGATCAAGGCCAACTGCATCTCCTTTGAAGGCTTTTACACCTACGGCGGCCTCAACGGCCGGGACCTGGAGGCCCTCCGGGTGGGCCTGTACGAGGGCATGGACGAAAACTGGCTGCGCTACCGCCTGGGCACCATGGAATACATGGGCGCCCGCCTGGATGAGATGGGCATCCCCTACCAGGCCCCGGCCGGGGGCCACGGCATCTTCCTGGACGCCGCCCGCTTTTATCCCCAGCTGCCCTATGATGAGTTCCCGGGCCAGGTGCTGGCCATCGAGCTGTACAAGGAGTGCGGCCTGAGGACCTGCGACATCGGCAGCTACATGATGGGCAACGACCCGGACACCGGGGAGCAAATCAAGTCCCAGAACGAGTTCACCCGCCTGGCCATCCCCCGCCGGGTCTACACCCAGTCCCATTACGACATGGTGCTGGAGGGCATCGAGGCGGTGTGGAAGAACCGGGCGGCCATCAAACACGGCTACCGCATCACCTGGGAGCCCCCCATCCTGCGCCACTTCCAGGCCTCCCTGGCGCCGATTGCGGGCTAAGCCCCACCGAACAAGGAAAAAACAGCCCATCCCTGGACATCCCCTTCCTGCCCGGGCCATAATGACCCAATCAGCCGCAGATACATGAAGGAATGTCCAGGGATTTTTATATCCTTCCGTGCCCTGCCGGATGAAAACTTGAAAGGAGACTCCCCACATGACGGACAACAAGAACACGCTCCAACCTGATCTGTCAAAACCCCGGGACCAATTCCGCTCGCGGATTGGTTTCATCCTAGCCTGCGTCGGATCCACCTTAGGCATGGGCGACATCTGGTTGTTCCCGTACAGGGTGGGCCAGTTTGGCGGCGCAGCCTTCCTGATTCCCTATTTCCTCTTTGTGGCCTTCATCGGCTACATCGGCATTGTGGAGGAAACCGCCCTGGGCCGGGGGACACGCTCCGGGCCCATCGGCGCCTTTGCAGAGGCCCTGCGCCAGGCCAAAAAGAACCCGGTGATCGGCAAAATCCTGGGCTGGATCCCGGTTTTAGGCTCCTTTGGCATCGCAGTGGGCTACACCGTGGTGGTGGGCTGGATCCTGCGCTACACCGTGGGCTCCATCACCGGCGCCCTGATGACCAACGAGGTGGGGCCCTACTTCGGCCAGATTGTGGGCAGCCTGGGCAGCCTGCCCTGGCACGCCATAGCTATGGCTATCACCGTGGCGGTGCTGGTTGCCGGGGTGTCCCGGGGCATCGAGGTGGTGAACAAGGTGATGGTGCCCATGATCTTCGTGCTCTTCATCATCTTCGGCATCCGGGTCTTCACCGTGCCGGGCAGCCTGGAGGGCCTCAAGTTCCTGGTGACACCGGACTTCACCAAGCTGGCCCAGCCCAACACCTGGGTCTTCGCCCTGGGCCAGGCCTTCTTCAGCCTATCCCTGGCCGGGAGCGGCACCGTCATCTACGGCAGCTATTTAAGCGACAAGGAGGACGTGCGCAAGGCGGCAAAGCATGTGGCGGTGTATGACACTCTGGCCTCGGTGCTGGCCACCGTCCTCATCATCTCTGCCGCCTTCGCTTACGGCAAGGACCCAGGCGCCGGGCCGCCCCTGCTCTTCCTCACCATGACGGAGGTGCTCCAGGCCCTGCCAGGCGGCCGCATCTTCTCCATCCTCTTCTTTGTGGCCATCACCTTCGCCGGCATCACCTCCCTCATCAACCTCTTTGAAACCCCGGTGGACGCGGTGAAATCCGTCTTCAAGCTGCCCCGCTGGGCCAGCGTGCTCATCGTGTGCGGCCTGGCCTTTGTGGTGGGCCTGCCCTTTGAAAACGCGGACAACCTGGGCCAGCTCATGGACATCGTCAGCATCTACATCATCCCGGCCGGCGCCCTCCTGGCCGCCATCATGTTCTTCTGGTTCTGCTCCAAAGACTGGGTGCTGGAGGAAATCAACAAGGGCGCCCTGGAACGCAAGGCGGGCAACGGCTTTTATTACTACGGCCGCTACGTCTTTGTGGGGGTCACTGTGCTGGTGTT
>DAITOE010000254.1:0-2331 GCA_036834245.1 Clostridia bacterium
GGCGCGCCTGAAGGGATTCGAACCCCTGACCCACGGCTTAGAAGGCCGTTGCTCTATCCGACTGAGCTACAGGCGCATCACCGTCGGCCCCAGCGCGGGAGCAAAAACCCCCTTGCTGACGATTTACGATATTATCATAAGGCCCTTGGCCTGTCAAACGCATCCGGGCAGGAATTCCGCCTGCCCGGATGAAAAAAGATGGGGGGATCATTGGCGAAGATTTCAATCCCCCACCAGGAGGTCAATGATCTTCATCAGGTTGTCAATCTGGACTTGGTCAAGCTCCTCGGCACCCAGGTTTTCCGGGGATGCAAAGGGCAGGCCGCTGATCAGGTATTCCACTACCGCTTCAAGGTCTTTTTCATCCACATCCCCATCGTCGTTTGCATCCCCGTCAACCGGAGCCGGCTCTTCAGGCCGCTTTGGCCATTCGCCTGCCAGCGCTACAAAGGTGAAGCCGTTGGCTTTTGCAAATGTCTCGGCATAGGTGCCGGGGAAGCCGTTCACCACAGGCGTTGTGCCTTCGGCAAAAATGCCGGGGCTGATGGCGGTGACATAGGGATGCACCGTCAATTCTGCCAGTTTGCCGCGGCTAAAGAGGGAGTCGTTCACCACCGTGATCCCCAGGGGGATTGTGAAAGCGGTGACGGCAGCGCCAAAGAAGCAGGAATCTCCTATGATGGTGACGCTGTCGGGCAGGCTGATCTCCCGCAGGGCAAAGGACTCCGCAAAGGCAACAGAGTCAATGCTCTTAAGCCGGCTGGACACCTGGACAGACCGCAGGCTGTGGCAGCCGTGCAGGACGGCATGGGGCAGCTTGGTCACCGCCTCGGGCAGCACGATGGCTTCCAGCGCAGCGCAGCGGGTGAAGGCGCTTTGCCCGATCACAGACACGGAGGGCGGAAGGATGATCTCCTTGAGGAACCGGGCATGGGCAAAGGCGTTGGGCTCAATGCTCCTGACCCCATCCGGGATCACGCAGGAGGTGGCCTCATTGGCCCCGGCATAGGCCAGCAGCTGGAAGCCGTCCAAGGTCAAAAGCATGTTGTCCCGGGCCTTGTAGGCAGGGTTGCCGGGGGCCACGGTGATGGACTGGAGCATGTTCTCGTTGGAGTTGAGCAGGCCTTCCCCGATGCGGGTCAGGCTTTTGGGGATGTGGAGGGCTGTGACGGTGGTCACCCCGCCAAAGGCGCTGGGCCCCAGCTGCTCAAGGGCGGCGGGCAGGCCGGAAAAGGCCATGTTTTTGCAGTCGTTGAAAGCTGAGGCTCCAATGTAGGTCACCGTATCGGGCAGGTTGATTTCCGTCAGGAAGCGGCAGTTTGAAAACGCGGCGTCGCCAATGTAGGTGACCGGGCCTTCAAACACCACCTTTTTCAGCTTGGTGTAATTGCCCCAGCCCTGGTTGACGCAACTGTCGGGAATGCGGGTAATCTGGCGCGGAAACACCATTTCCTCAATGGAAAAGCAATCGTTGAAGGCGGCATCGCCGATTTCTGTCAGGGATTGGGGCAGGTTGATTTCCCGCAGGAACTCGCAGCCGTTGAAGGCCCCCTTGCCGATGCGCTTCAAGCCCTCGGGCAGGCTGACAGCCAGCAGCTCCCTGTTGTTGGCAAAAGCCGCCTCCTCTATGGCCACCACCGGCAAACCTGCCATGGTGGCAGGAACAACCACCTCGCTGTCGCTGCCGGTATACTGGGCAATGGAGACGCCGTCCTCCACAAACTTCACAAGAAATTCCTCAGGAATGGGCTGGGACGGGTTGAAGGCCACCACCCGGATTTGATCTGTCGCTTTGTCATAGGTGGCAGCCACAGACCAGCTGGCCCCGTCAGGCCCGGGGAAGGCTGCTGTCTGAAGGGCCCCGGCAACCACGTTGCAGCTGATGAACACATTGCTGCCGCCGGAGAGGGGATGCTCTGCCATGTCGATGTCAAACAGCGTCTCCCCATCTGCAATCCGGGCACCTACAAGGGCCTTCAGGCGGTCGATCACCGCCTGGTGGGTCTTGTTCCGGTACTCCGGGTGGTTGGCCACAGAGGCCGCTGCCTGGGATCCGCCCACTGGAATCACCTCGTACACCTGGGCCACCATGGTGTCCGTCGTGCCAAAGAAGGCGCGGGTGCTGAGGGTGTCATTCCAGGTGGCATCAATATAGCACCAGTTCCCGTCCAAGAGGGCCAGGTTGAAGCCGTGGTCAATGCTCAGATAGAGAACCTGCTCACACCGGATGCCGGCAGCCTTCAAAAGGGCATCCAGGGCATCCATATAGCCCTGGCAGACCGCCTTGCCATGCATCAGGGCATGGTAGGCGTCATAATAGGGCGTGCTGTC
>DAITOE010000255.1:0-2326 GCA_036834245.1 Clostridia bacterium
GTGGTATACATTGATGCCCACGCTGTCCGAGGCCTGGGGATGCTCGCCGCAGGCACGCAGCCGGAGGCCTGTTTTGGTTTTGTACAGGATGATGACGGACGCCACAAGGATCAGGATGGCGATGGGGGTGGTGAGGTAGAGGGACTTGAAGATCAGGCGGGAGAAGAAGTCCTGGCTGGTGGCCATGCCCAGGCTCTCCTGGGTGATGCGCACCCAGCCGGGGATCAGAATGGTGGTCTGGCCCTGGCCCTGGATGGCCCAGGTGACCACGATGGCCACGGCGGGAGCCAGCATGTTCAGGGCTGTTCCGCCGATGGTCTGGTCCGCCTTCAGTTTGATGGCGGCAAAGGCCAGAAGCATGCTGAACAGCATGCCGGTAACCGCAGCAATCAGGATGGCCAGGAAGGCCAGAAGCTGTGGATGCATTCCGTGAAGGCCTGCCTTTTCCATCAGGCTGAGGAACAGGCAGGAGGTGAGGGCACCCACCAGCATGATGCCTTCCAGGGCGATGTTGACCACGCCGCTGCGCTCGGAGAACATGCCTCCCAGAGCCACCAGCAGCAGGGGAATGGCGAAGAGGATTGTTCCGCTCAAAATATCGGCCAGTATGTTCATTGGGCAGCCTCCTCTTGTTCAGATGCCGCATCCTGAGGGAGGGCGGATGTGTCGGGCAGGTCGGCGAGCTCCCGGTTGGAGTTTTCCTTTTGCTTGCGGATGAACAGCTTGCCAATCCAGCCCCGCAGGAGCAGGGCAAAGGCGCTCAGGTAGATGATGGCGGCGATGATGATGTCGATGATCTCCTTGGCGTACTCAGGCTGGAGTGCGTCGCCGCCCACCTGAATGTAGCTGATGAACAGGGCGCTGAAGATGGTGCCGATGGGGTTGCTGCCCGCCAGCAGGGCCACCGGGATGCCGTTGAAGCCCGTGGCGAGCAGGGCCTTTACCAGCGTGTACTGGGCTGTGCCGCTGAGGAAGTACAATCCGCCGCCAATTCCGGCCAGGGCTCCGGCGATGGTCATGGACAGGATGATGCTGCGCTTGGCGTTAATCCCGGCATAGTCGCTGGCATGGCGGTTGTAACCGCAGGCTTTCAGCTCGTAGCCGAAGGTGGTGCGATTCATGACCACCCAGATGACCAATGCAATCCCAATGGCAATGAATACCGCGATGTTCATGTACTGGGAGTTCATGAGCTTATCCAGGCCTGCCCTGGGGATGATGGCATTGGGATTGTACTCCATAAAAGGCGCTCCGATCAGGGAAACGGTGCGCTCCTTGTTGGTGGCACCCCAGGCATTGGCCAGCATCAGGGGCATGTTGTTGATGCACAGGTTAACTGCGAATAGGGAGATCCAGTTGAACATGATGGAGGTGATGACCTCATTGACGTTGAACAGCGCTTTGCAGATTCCGGGGATGGAGCCCAGCAGGGCGCCGCCCACCATGGCAAGAATCAGCGCCGCCCACCAGGGCAGCCTCCACTGGATCACGCCCACCAGGGCGAAAAACGCTCCCAGGGTATACTGGCCGGTGGCGCCAATGTTGAACAGGCCTGTCTTGAAGGCAAAGGCCACGGAAAGGCCGGTGAGCAGTATCGGGGCGCTCTGGTACATCACCTTGCCCAGCTTGTCCAGATTGGCAATGCCGGTGGTGAGGATCTTGTTGAGCCCATACATGGCGTTGCCGGGATTAAACAGGATGAGCAGCAAAAAGCCAAAGAGCAATCCGCCCAAGATGGAGAGCAAAGATGCCAGGATGTTGATGAGACCCTGACGGTTGGTCCTGCGGCTGGGGGCTTTCACGCTTGTGCCACCTCCTCAAGATGCTGCTGGTCCTGTCTGCTGGCCCCGGACATGTACAGGCCCAGCTCCTGGGCGGTTGCCGAGGCGGCCTGCACTTCCGCCACGATTTCGCCCTCATACATCACCGCGATGCGGTCGCTGACATTCATGATCTCGTCCAGTTCAAGACTGACCAGCAGCACCGCCTTGCCGCTGTCCCGGGCCGCGATGATCTGCTTGTGGATGTACTCGATGGCCCCAACATCCAAACCGCGGGTGGGCTGCACGGCGATGAGCACTTCCGGGGCCAGGCTCAGTTCCCGGGCCACGATGGCTTTTTGCTGGTTGCCGCCGCTCATGCTGCGGGTAATGGTGGCCCCCCCCTGTCCGGAACGGATGTCATAACGGTCAATGAGCGTCTGGGCGTGGTCATACATCGCGTCAAACCGCAGGAAGCCTCCCCGCTGGAACTCGGGGGTATGATAGCTTTTGAGGATCAGGTTTTCGGCCAGGGTATAATCCAGCACCAGGCCGTGCTTGTGCCG
>DAITOE010000256.1:0-2292 GCA_036834245.1 Clostridia bacterium
GCACCAGGGTCATCAGGCGTCCTCCCCTCTTGCCAACATGGCAATCTCGTCAATGTCCAGGGTGTGGTAGCGGCGGTAGAGGCGCACCGTCAGCGCCAGCATGATTGCGGTGAAGCTGACGGACACCACAATCCCTGTCAGCACCAGGCCGGCCGGGATGGGGTTGATGTAGGCGGTCACCTCTGTCACTCCGTCCACCACGATGGGCGCTTTACGCCCGGAAATATAGCCCATGGAAGCCAAAAACAGATAGACTGCGGTGTCCATGATGTTCAGGCCGATGATTTTGCGGATCAGGTTGCGCTGCAGCAGCAGGATGGAAAAGCCTATGCCAAAGAGGATGACGGCCACCGTCTGCTCCAGGTTTTCATACAATAGCGACCAGGGCATATCACAGACCTCCCTTGCGGAAGAGGGCGTAGAAGATGTACATGGTGCAGGCTACCACCATCCCCACTGCGATGTTCAGCGGCATGATGAGTCCGCCGGAGAGGATGGCCCCCGGGGTGCCCAGGGGAATGCCGCTGGGGATGCCGTTGGCCCCACAGTAGAAGGAATAGGCCTTGGCCAGGGCGTAGAAGGACAGGGCGAAAAAGCTGACCCACATGAAGGTCTTGTAGGTGAAAAAGCGCCCGGCCTTCTCAAAGCCGAAGGCATCCAGGTAGAGGATGAGCCCGGCAGAGATGATGGCCCCGCCGGAGAAGCCGCCGCCGGGGGAGAGGTGCCCGTTTAGGATGATGTAGATGCCATACAGGAAGATGATGGGGCTGAGTACCATGGCGCTGCCCTGGAGGATGCGGTCGTTCCGGGGCTCGTAGTGCTGGTCGTCCGACTCGGCGGCAATCAGCTCCTGAACGGGGGAGCCGTCCTTGTTGCGGTCGATGCGCAGCAAAATCAGCACGGCGCTGGCGGCGATGAACAGCACCGTGGCCTCCCCCAGGGTGTCAAAGGCGCGGTAGTCCAGGATCATGCCGGCCACGATGTTGGTGGCGCCGGTTTCGGTCAGCCCCTGTTCGATATAGCGCCGGCTGACCTCATTGGCCCCCGGTGCGTTTGGGTCCCCGAAGCGGGGCATGTAGGCCACGGTGTCCAGGAGGAAAATAATCATCAGCAGGCCCAGGGCCAGGGCCAAAACCACATGGAAGCGGGAGATGGCTTTGCGGCCGCGGGTCCGCGCCCAAATCAGCATGTTGTGCTGGTCCATCCGCTCCAGGGCCAGGGCCCGGTCATGCTGGCGGGAGCTTTCCGCCTGCTGCTGGGCCTCGATCAATTCCTCCTGCAGGTGGGTGTGGCGAGGTTCCTGGGTGAGGTGGTCGATGATTTCTTCATCCAGCGCCAGGAAGCCTTCCTTGTACCACTTGCGGATGCGGGCCTGGGGGCGCTGCTCCCAGTCACTTCTGCGTCGGCTCACGTTCGCTGTCTCCTTTGATGGCGTGGATCTTTTTTAATGTTACAAAAAACAGGATGCTGGTGATGCCCGCGCCCACTGCCGCCTCGGTGATGGCCAGGTCCGGGCTTTCCAGAAACATCCAGATGACGGCCATAATCAGGCTGTAGGCCATGTACACGATGAGGGAGGTGAGCAGGTTGCGGGTCAGGCTCACCGCCAGGGCACACACAATGAGCATGCCCAGCAGGAAAACATTCACAAAACTCATTCTGCGGCCTCCTCTTCTTCCTGTTGCGGGGGTGGCAGCTGGTGCCACTGGGGGTTGATGGTCACTTCCAGCCGGGCAATCAGGTGGCTGGACACCGGACTGGCCACCCACAAAAATGCGATAATCAGCAGCAGTTTCAGCATCACCCATACATCCGGCGCGCTGATGACAAGGCCCAGCAGGCAAAACAGGATGCCCAGGGTGTCGCCCATGGCGGCGGCATGCATGCGGTTGAGGACGTAGTCAAACTTGTACAGGCCGATCACCGAGGTAATCAGGATGAGGAGGCCGCTGATTAGAAAGCCGGCGGTGAGGATGAAACGCAGCCAGTCAAGCATGTTCCTGCCCCTCCTTGCGCATCTTTGCCTGGCGCTCCAGGAAAACCCCCATGTACACCTTGCACAGCACCACCACGGCCAAAAAGCTGATCATGGCGTACAGCAGGGATACGTCTGTGAGGTAGCCCTCTTTCAACAGCAGGGCGGTGACCCCCACCATGATGATGATCTGGGTGCCAATCATGTTGATGGCCACAATCCGGTCCGCGATGGTGGGGCCCTTCACAGCCCGGACAAAGCAGGCGATAATGAGCAGGGACTGCACCACCAGCACCGATACGTAAAGCAGCCGGTAG
>DAITOE010000257.1:0-2214 GCA_036834245.1 Clostridia bacterium
GTTCATCAGCACATCGGTAAAATGCGGATGCATGGCATCAGCCCCCGCGCCTTTGAGATAATTCAGGGGTTCCAGGAGGCAGCAGTCATACAGCAGCCCGGTTTTAACAGCGCTGTTCATTTGTTTCATGCGGATCATGGAGTGGTGGTTGAAGGATGAATACAGCACCCGCTCCTCCATGTCGTGCCTTGCCACCAGCTCCAGACATGCCTGTTCAAGGCCCGGATAGGGCAGGCGGCTGTTTTTCAGCTCGATGTTGATGTGAAGGCCGGTGGGCTTCAACAGCTCCAGCACCTCCTCCAGCAGGGGCGCACGGGCTTCCGTATACTCCGGATGGGGCAGGTTGAACAGGTGCTTCTTGATGTCCTTTAAGGTGAGCATGGCCACCAGCCCGGTGCCGGTGGAGACCCGGTCGATGCGCTCGTCATGGGTGACGATGACC
Organism: Clostridia bacterium; assembly: GCA_036834245.1. Taxonomy (GTDB): domain Bacteria; phylum Bacillota; class Clostridia; order Christensenellales; family Aristaeellaceae; genus UBA6115. Next base: position 443 of record DAITOE010000257.1, read on the forward strand.
TGTTTGTCCCGGGTCAGGTGAACATCCAGCTCCACCCCGTCCGCTTGGTGTTCAACAGCCAGTTGGAAGGCTTCCAGGGTGTTCTCCGGCGCATAACCTGCAGCGCCGCGGTGGCCGTAAACCAATGTTTTCATAGCGTGTCCTGCTTTCTATTGTCAGTTTGTATCTTCCTGGGACTCTTCTTTCATCATCTCCACCGCCGCCGCCTTTGCCTGTGCTTCCTGCTGCAGTCGCCGGTTGCGCCTCAGGGTCAGGGTCTGGTCAACGAACACTGCGAAAAAGCCCACGATGATGAACAGGTAATAGGTGACAAAGCGCCAAATCAAAAGCGCCGCAAACAAGGAGGCGTGGGGAAAGAAACTCCGGAAAAAGAGGTAGAACCCGCCTTCCTGCGCACCGGATGCCCCGGGCAGGGGCGTAAAGGATGCGGTGATGTACAGCAAAAACTGCAGGGCCAGGATCTGGGGATAGCTGTGTGCCGTCAGGGAAAAACCGCGGTAGATGAAGTATAAAACGCTCATTAGGGCGGTGACCTGCACCATGGAAATGAGGAAAAGCACCAGGAACTGCCTGGGTTTCTGGGTAAGGATCTCCACGCTGGAATGGAAGTCAAACAGCGCAGCATCCATCCGGGAGGAGGTTTTCTCCCGGTTTTTCACCAGGCGCAGCCGGTAGGCCAGGTTCACAAAAAAAATGATGATGGCCCGCACCAAGTTGCGGTTGATGGCCAGCAGAATCACGATGGACACCATCAGGGAGTTGAGGAAAAAGCCCAGGGCCAGCAACCAGACGCCTTTGCCCAAGAGGGCATGCACCTGGCTGCCAAAGGCAATCCAGAGGCCGGCGCCAATGAGCAGGAGGGCGCACTGCCAGCAGAAAAACTTCACCGCTAAGGAGGAATAGCCCACACCGGCTGGCACCCCGCGTTTTTTGAAGGCAAAGGCCTGCATGGGCTGGCCGCCGGTGGCAGCCGGGGTGATGGATGAATAATACATGCCGATCAGGCCCACCAGATTGCAGGAACCCCAGGAAATGTTCACGTTCTGAAAATAAAAAAACACGCGGAGAATGAGGCCTTCCAGCAGCACATGCACTGCAAAACAGCCGATGGCGCCTGCCAGCCACCAGGGGTTGATGGTGGTGAAAGCGGTGAGGATGAGCTTGGGGTCCCCTGCCCGGGAAACCAAATAGAGCATCAACAGCAGCGTCAAGAAGATGAAGCCGATATTCAGCAGCATGCTGCGTTTTTCTTTGCTCAGTTTGGCCATAAACCCTTTCCATCGCGAAATGCTTTGTTCGTCCTTCGATTATACCATGGCGGCAGCCGCTTGTCACCAAAGCTGGCCGTTTGAACGCTGTTTGCCACCTGTGATATGATGGCCATCGTGAGCATCGTGACAGATGCCGATGAATGCCTGCAGCACAACGGTTCAGCGCATTCTTTCATTTTGGAGGCTTTGATGATTGTTACAAAATTTGGCGGCTCATCCCTGGCGGATGCCAGCCACTTTCTGATGGTGCGGGACATCCTGGACATGGAGCCGGAACGCAGGTACATCATCGTCAGCGCACCGGGAAAACGTGCGCCTCATGATCAAAAAATCACCGACCTGCTGCTTGCCTGCCATGCACAGGCAGCGCAACACCTGCCCTACGAGCCGCTGTTTGCTCAGGTTGCCGAGAGATACCAGGAGATTGCCAGGGACCTGGGGCAGCCAGACGCCCTTCAGCATGATTTAAACCAGGTGAAGGAAGCCATTGGCAAAGGGGCC
>DAITOE010000258.1:0-2206 GCA_036834245.1 Clostridia bacterium
AGCGGCCCTGTTGCCTGGCAGGCTTGCCGTCCGGTCTGGCAAAAGGCATTTCATGCATCATGCTTGTTCCTTGCTTCGTATTGGTCGTACGCGCTGACGATCCTGCCCACCAGGTCGTTGCGCACCACGTCATCCCGCCCCAGGCGGACGATGCTGACACCTTCCACGTCCTGCAGCACATCCATGGCTACCAGCAGCCCGGACCGCTTCATGGGGGGGAGGTCAATCTGGGAGGGGTCCCCGGTGACAACGCAGCGGGCATTGCGTCCCATACGGGTTAAAAACATCTTCATCTGTTCTGGGGTGGTGTTTTGCGCTTCATCCAGGATGATGAAGGCATCGTTCAAGGTACGCCCCCGCATAAAGGCCAGGGGGGCCACCTCGATGGTGCCGCGCTCCAGCATCCGCTGGTAGGCTTCGATGCCCACAATGTCGTAGAGGGCATCATACAGGGGCCGCAGATAGGGATCCACCTTCTGCACCATGTCCCCGGGGAGAAAACCCAGTTTTTCGCCGGCCTCAACAGCCGGGCGCGTCAAAATAATCCGCTCGATTTCCTTGTTGCGGTAGGCGACAGCAGCCAGGGCGATGGCCAGAAAAGTTTTGCCCGTGCCGGCAGGGCCCACGGACAGCGTGAGGCCGGCATTGCGCATGGCCTGCACATACAGGCGCTGGCCTTCGGTCTTGCTCACGATCCGTTTGCCGCGGTGGGTGTAGGCAACAATGTTCTTGCCCAGGTTTTCGGTGCTTTCCACATGGTCCAGGCGGTCCTGCTTGGCTAGGGAAATCAGGTAGCGCACCCGGGATTCGTCAATATGTTCCCCGGCATCCAGGGCAGCCAGCAGTTCCTGAATGACCCGCTCAGCAATCTGGGTGTTTCGCTCGGTGCCGGATACGTGCAGGGCGCTGTTGCGCAGGTGGATGGCCACGTCCAGGCTTTCTTCCAGCAGTTGGATGTTGCGGTCGTTGAGTCCAAACAGCGCAACACAGGAATCAAAGGTGTTTAACGGGATTGACAAACGCTTGTCAGCTCCTTTCAATTGCTTGCCGTGTTCAGGTATATACCTCAACGGACATATCATACACAAAAACAAATCTGCTGGCAAGAAAGTGAATCTTTTGTCAGTTTGTATCACCGGCGGCTGCGGGAAAACTGTATCGTCAAAAATGGGAGTTGCAAGAAAATAATGCTTGCGCAATCCTAAGCGCTGTGTTAGAATCGGCTGTGCTAAACCAGCAAGGCAGGAGGTGAAGTAAGTTGGCAAACATCCGTTCATCGGAAAAACGCGTCCGGATCAACAGGAAAAAGAACCTGCGCAACCGCAAGATTAAAACGGGGGTCAAGACCGCCGTCAAGAAATATACCTTGGCGCTGAACACCGAACTGACTGCCGCGCCGGACACGCTCAAGGCTGCATCCAGCGCACTGGATCGCGCAGTGGCAAAAGGCGTTATGCACAAGAACACCGCGAACCGCAAAAAGGCGCGCATGGCCATCGCCCTGAACAAGGCCCAGGCCTGATCCCACGCACAAATTGCCGCAGAAGCGGCTTTTTTCTTTTTACAGAACCTATGGGAGGCCACTGATGGCAGACATACCAGGCATCGTTGAAGCGGAAGCGCTGCTGGCATGGGCCGGGCAGCAAAACCCCGGGCCCTGGATTGACCACGCCAAAACAGCAGCCCGCGCTGCAAGAACCATCGCTGCCCACTGCGGCATGGACACAGAGCGCTGCTATGTGCTGGGGCTGCTACATGACATCGGCCGGTATGAAGGCAGAAACGCCCTGCGACATGTGATCAAAGGCTATGATTTGTTGATGTCAACAGGCCATCAGAAGGCGGCAGAGGTGTGCCTGACCCATTCCTTCCCGCTGGCTGACATCGCAGCCTTCAGCGGCCAGAATGACTGTACAGTGGAGGAGACGGCACGCATCAGCCGCCTGCTACAGGAGACCTTTTATTGCGATGAAATCCGCCTGATTCAGCTGTGCGACGCCATCTCCCTGCCCCAGGGCGTCACCCTGATGGAAAAGCGGCTGTTTGATGTGGGGATGCGCCACAGCTTTGTAGCCATGACCGGCCGGAAATGGCAGGAGTTCTTCCATATCAAGGCGATGTTCGATCAAAAATGCAGCGTGAATATCTACCAGCTGTTCCGGGGGGAGATCGTCTCGGGCATCTTCAATTTTTAACCATGGCAGCT
>DAITOE010000259.1:0-2166 GCA_036834245.1 Clostridia bacterium
GCCTGGGCCGCCTGGCCGCCTGCTTCATGGACAGCCTGGCCACCCTGGACCTGCCTGCCATGGGCTGCACCATCCGCTATGAGTACGGCCTCTTCCGCCAGAAGCTCTCCGGCGGCCAGCAGATCGAATCGCCCGACGACTGGCTGCAAAACGGCAACGTCTGGGAAATCGCCAGCATGGAGGACGTGGTGGAGGTGCACTTTGAAGGCAAGGTGGTCACCACCCAGCAGGACGGGCGCACCGTCTTCACACTGCAGAACTACCGCACCGTGGAAGCCGTCCCCTACGACATGCCCGCCATCGGCTACGACAACCAGCGGGTCAATGCCCTCAGGGCCTGGCGCGCCCGCAGCAAGCAGAGCCTGGACCTGGCCGTCTTCTCTGCCGGGGACTACCTCAACGCCACCAAGGAGCAGGACCTGGCCAACGTCATCTCCAAGGTGCTCTACCCCGAGGACAACCACTACGAGGGCAAGACCCTGCGCCTGTGCCAGCACTATTTCCTGGTGTCCGCCAGCCTCCAGTATGCCCTGAAGGACTTTGAGCGCCGCCACGGCACCGACTACAGCCAGCTGCCTGAGAAGGCCGTCTTCCACATCAACGACACCCACCCCGGCCTGGCGATTGCCGAGCTCATGCGCCTGCTCATCGACGAGAAGGGCCTGGGCTGGGACGAGGCCCAGGCCATCACCAACCGCTGCATGGCCTACACCAACCACACCATCATGGCCGAAGCCCTGGAGCGCTGGCCCCAGGACCTGCTCCGCACCCAGCTGCCCCGGATCTTCATGATCCTGGAGGAGATGAACCGCCGCCTCAGCGAGCGCCTCTGGAACCGCTTCCCCGGGGAGTGGGACAAGATTGCCAGCATGTGCATCCTGGCCTATGACATGGTGCACATGGCCAACCTGTGCATCTCCCAGTCCTTCAGCGTCAACGGCGTCAGCCAGCTCCACGGCGACATCATCAAAAACGACACCTTCCGGGACTACGGCCTCATGATGCCGGAGAAGTTCTCCGCCATCACCAACGGCGTCACCCACCGGCGCTGGCTCATGGCCTGCAACCCCAGGCTTAGTGACCTCATCACCGAGGCCATCGGCGACACCTGGAAGAAGGAGCCGGAGGCCCTGAAGGAGCTGCTGCCCTTCCGTGACGACGCCGCCTTCCGGGAGCGCTTCGCCCTCATCAAGCGCCAGAACAAGGACGTCTTCAACCAGTTCTTAACCCGCCGCCAGAACATGACCGTGGACCCGGACTTCATGTTTGACGTCCAGGTGAAGCGCCTGCACGAGTACAAGCGCCAGCTCTTAAACGCCCTCCACGTCCACGTCCTGTACAACCGCATCATGGACGACCCCGCCTTCACCATGCCGCCCCGGGTCTTCGTCTTTGGCGCCAAGGCCAGCCGCGGCTATTTCAAGGCCAAGATGATCATCCGCTACATCCTGGCCCTCTCCCGGCTCATCGACAAAAGCCCCCGGGCCCAGTCCATGCTGAAGGTGCTCTTCATCGAAAACTGGAACGTCTCCGCCGCCGAGGCCCTGATCCCCGCCTCCGACCTGTCGGAACAGATCAGTACCGCCGGCAAGGAGGCCTCCGGCACCGGCAACATGAAGCTCATGATGAACGGCGCCGTCACCATCGGCACCCTGGACGGCGCCAACGTGGAGATCTCCGAAGCCGTGGGCCTGTCCAACATCTACCTCTTCGGCATGACCGCCGAGGAAGTGGCCGCCCTGTACAAGGAAGGCACCTACGCCCCCATCCAGCACTTTGAGCAGAACGTGGAAATCAGGAAGGCCTTAACGCAAATGATCGACGGCACCCTCTTCCCCGACAACCCCGCCGTGGTGCAGATGCTCTACCACGACCTGCTCTTCGGCTCCGGCGGCGGCAAGCCCGACAATTTCTTCGTCCTCAAGGACTTCGGCTCCTACGCTCAGGCCCACGACCGGGTCAGCCAGGACTTTAAGGACCGGGAGCTCTGGCTCAAAAAGGCCATCACCAACACCGCCATGTCCGGCTACTTCTCCACCGACCGCACCATCGCCGAGTATAACGAGAAGATCTGGAAGTTGAAGTAAGGGACGGGGAACGATAGACGAAGAAGCGAGGAGACGCTGGGGGCATTCTTGAAAGAATGCCCCCAGACCCCCTAAGAAC
>DAITOE010000260.1:0-2144 GCA_036834245.1 Clostridia bacterium
TTCCTTTAAGGTGACGGTCTTCTGGTTCTTGCGGATTTCCTTTTCCCGCTTGGCCTGCTCGAAGCGGTGCTTGTCATAGTCCATGAGCTTGCACACCGGCGGGACGGCCCTGGGCACGATTTTCACCAGGTCCAGCCCGGCGTCCACGGCCAGTTGCAGGGCGCGCTCTGTGGGCATGATGCCCAGCTGGGCGCCGTCCTCTCCGATGACGCGCACCTCGCGGTCACGGATTCGTTCGTTGATGATCAGTTCTGTGCTGATGTGTGTCCACCTCCAGAATAAAAATGATTGGCGGGCAAAAAACCCGCCAATCCGAATGTTTCGAATACCTTGCACCAGACAAAGCGCGTTCGTCAGGTGAGAAGCGGGCGGCTTCTGCTTGTCGCAAGGATCATCTTAACAGTTTCAACCCGGGCTGTCAAGCGCAGCCGGTGAAGATTTTGTGTAAGACCGAAGGAACCTCAGGGGTTCTGCCCTTCCCCCTCCCCGTCCGGGGTGGCGGTGAGGGGCTCCTCCTGATTGGCCTGGATCCGCTCCTGTGCGGCGGTGATGGCGGCTTCGATCGCCTCCTGGTTGTACACAACGTTCTCCTGCTCCGCCCAGGACAGCAGGGCGGCGGCAAAGACCTCGTTTTGCTTCTGGGAGGTGAGGTAGTCCTCAATCTCCGTCCGGATGGCGTCGGTGAGCTCAAGGCCCGCCGGAACATCCCGCAGGTAGTGCAGGATGTGGATGCCGAAGCTGCTGAGGGCCGGGTCGGACACATCCCCCACCTGCTGCATCTTTTCGGAGAAAGCGGCCTGGGTGAAGGCGGGGTCATAGAGGATGGACTGGGCGTGGACAGGGTAGCCGTCCTTGAGGTTGGCTTCCACCGTCATGCCGGGGTCCTCGCCGTATTCCTTGATGAGGTCGATGAAGTTCTCCCCCCGCTCCAGGCGCTGGTAGATGAGGTCGATGTCGGCCTGGCGGGAGTCCATCACGGCTTTGCGCGCCTCATCCAGCATCTGCTGGGTGATCGGGGTTTCGGGTGCTTCAGGATCCTGCTGTCCTTCCTCCCCGTTGTCCAGGGGCACCTCGCTGTCCTTTTGCTGCTGCTCTTCAAAAGCGGCGTTTAAGGCTTTGTAGTTGTTCATCAGGGTTTCATCCGGGTTCAGCAGGATGTGCACCACGCCCCGGAAGCCCGGGGGGGTGTACCAGCTGTTCTGGCCCGCATACTGGGTGGCGTATTCATACTGGGGGATGTCGTTCTCATACTGGGCCTGGTACATGGCCCCCACTTCCTGGAAGAGCTGCTGGATTTCCTCTTCAGAAGGCTCATAGCCTCCCAGCAGGTACTGGTAGAGGCGGTCCAGGCTGGCGCGGTGCTTCAGGTCCTCCGCCACCAGTTCCACGGTGAGGCCCCGGTCGGCAAACATGTTCCTTGCCTGCTCCTCAGCTTCCTCCCGGGCCTTTTCGGAATCCGCTGACTGGTAATAATCTGCGTAGGAGGCAAGAGCTGTGTCAAACTGCTGCTGGGCTTCGCTTAAAAAAGCGTCGTCCTCCTCCTTGGTGAACTGGTCAAAGTCCAGTTCGGCGACCTTTTTATTCACCAGCTCGCGGTTCACCAGGTATTCCAGCACGGTGTTGTAGTCGGCCTCGTTTTCGATATAGTTGTTGTCGAGAAACTGGACGATCTCGGCGTCCACCTGGCTTTTGGTCAGCTCCTTGCCGTTGACGGTGGCCAGCACCGGGTCCTCCGGCTGCGCCGGCGCTTCCGCCAGGGCCAGGGCGGCGGTGAGGGCCATCAACAGGGCCAGCAGGAGTGCGAATCGCTTCTTATACATAAGCATGTCCTTTCAAATAAGATTCCTTGTTCATTATGGCATATTTCCCCAGCCATGAACAGGGACGGGGCGGCAAGTGTTACAGAATCTTCATATCCGGTGCTGCGGGTGCTCAGGCGTCCCGCAGGACGGCCACCTCGCCGTCCACGTCCGAGCGGGAGCGCAAAATGGTGTTGTGGGCGGCCTTGGCGGCCAGCAGATAGCTGATGGCCTGCCGGTTCATCACCTCGCCCGGCACCACCACCGGGATGCCTGGTGGATAGACCACAATGGTTTCCGCCATCACATAGCCCTCCGTCTCCTCAATGGGCAGGCAGATGAAGG
>DAITOE010000261.1:0-2122 GCA_036834245.1 Clostridia bacterium
TCCCCTTCATGCTGGCCGCCATCCTGGGCAACACCATCGGCCCCGTGCTGCTCTGCCTGGCGATTCCCAGGAAGGAGAGCGCGTAGGGACGGGGAGACGGATAGGAACGCCTGGGGGTTTCACCCCCAAACCCCCGCCCGGGGATTTCATCCCCGGACCCCGGAATCTTATCAAATCTTAAACAAATCTGCTTGTAAAATGCTGCATAGAAAAAGCGCCGTCGCAGGCGCTTTTGTGACAGGTTGATGGGGTTTATTCATCCGCAAACTCCACCTTCAAACTGATCTCTGCCACTTTGCTGATGGTCTCGTGGACGGAGCAGTATTTGGCAGCCAGGTCGCTGGCCCGTTCAAAGCCCTTGGAGTCCTCGGCGCCATACACCTTCAGCACCATGTCCACGGTCTTCAGGGTCGTGGGCACCTCCTCCCGCTTGACCCCGTGGATGTCAATCTCCACCCGGTCATAGGCCAGTTTCATCTTGTCCGCGATGCCCACAAAGGTGGCGTAATAGCAGGCCCCCAGCGCCCCCAGCATCAAATCATAGGGGCGCAGCTTGCCCTCTTCGGCCTTGCCGATCTTGGCGCTGCCGTGCTCCGCCTCCAGCCAGCCGTCAAACTCCCTCGTAAAACGCAGCTTCACATTGGTTTCACTCATTTGATTGTCCTCCATTCATCGGTTTCACCGCCCAGGTGGCGAAAAAACAGGGCACATTGTAGTCCCTCAGCGGCCCCTCATTGGTGGTGTCCTCATACACGTCCTTCAGCATCAGCCCGGCCCGCAGTTGCCCGCCGATCTGCACCTCAATTGGGTGGGAAAACTGCAGGCTGTCGTTGTAATCCTTCACCTTGGTTTCCCAGTCCGGATCTCGCAGGTCGTCATGGGGCAAGGGGTGCTTCACCGTCAAACCGCCATCGTCAAACAGAAAGCCCATGCCGTTGTCCAGGCCGGACAGCAGGCTGCCCCCTGGCTTTAGCACCCGGGCGCACTCCTCCCACACCGGCTGCACCTCCCTGACATAGCAGTTGGCCACCGGGTGGAAAATCAAATCAAAGCTGCCGTCTGCAAAGGGGAAGGGCCGGGTCATGTCCCCCTTCACGATATCGATGTCATAGCCTTCCCTGAGGGCCACCATGCGCTCGCTTGCCAGCTGGCTGTCCGACAAATCAAACACCGTGCACACCGCCCCCAGAGCCGCGAACACCGGCATCTGCTGCGCGCCGCCCGAGGCCAGGCCCAGCACCCGCTTGCCCTTCAAATCCCCCAGCCACGCCCGGGGCACCGGGATGTTGGGGGTCAGCAGCACCTGCCAGTCCCCGGCCTTTGCCCTGGCAAAGGCCTCTCGGGTAATCGGCCGGCCCCATTCCCATCCCTCCGCCACCCAGCGGTCAATGGCCTGGGCGTTGTAGGCGGTGTAGCCGCCCGGCTCCTGCTTCTTGCTCATACCTTCAATATACCCTACCAGGCCGGGCGCTCCCACAGCACCACCTGCCCCGCCTCCCGGGTCTTCCTCAAATCAATCAGCCGCTGGTTACCGCTGCCCCGGAAGTCCAGGTCCAATGACCGCAGCGCCTGCACAAAGCGGCCATCCACCAGCACGTCGCACACTTCCAGCAGCCCCTGCACCGCCGGATCCTCCATTCCCTTGAGCTGTTCATAGGTATAGCCCGAATAGGCCCACACGTTCATCCCCAGCCCCTTCGCCGCCTCCGCCAGCACCAGGCAGGGCCCCGGCTGCTCAAAGGGCTCGCCCCCACTCAAGGTCAGCCCGTCCAGCAGCGGGTTTTCCTTCAGCATTTCCACAATCTCCCCCGTGTCCATCACCCGCCCCCCCAGGGGGTCATGGGTCCCCGGGTTGTGGCAGCCCGGACACCGGTGGCTGCAGCCCTGCACAAACACCGCCAGCCGCAGCCCGGGGCCGTCCACAATGCTGTCATTCACCAGCCCGTTGATACGAATTTCCATTGGCTTCCTTTCCGGTGATGAAAAGAATGCCCCCAGACCCCCTAAGAACTTTAACAGGGATACAGAGGGCTTTTCATCTGATCCATTCCGAAGTTTTTCGGAGGGGGGTCGGGGGGAACCGGTTTTTTCAAAAAGGTTTCCCCTTCTTTCTAAAAACCCC
>DAITOE010000262.1:0-2106 GCA_036834245.1 Clostridia bacterium
GTGCGGCCCACCCGGCTGGTGTATGACGCCATGACAGCAGGCCGCAGCCTGCCGGAGGCGGTGGCCCAGGTGCAGGACACCTTTTTTCTGTCAGATGAGAAAGCCAGCCTCCTTGCACAGATTGTGGCGGTGCAGCAGGGCCTGCCCCGGGCTGCCGGGAACGAGGTGGCCTGCTACATCGGCATCCCCTTTTGCCCGACCCGGTGCAGCTATTGCAGCTTCCTCAGCTGCACGGCGGGGGACGGCAGCCAGCTGCCCGTGTATACCCAAGCCCTGGTCCGGGAAATTGCAGGCACCATCCGCCTGATGGCGCAGCGGGGGCTTACGGCCCGCTCCCTGTATGTGGGGGGCGGCACCCCCACGGTGCTGCCGCCAGATTTGCTCAAAAAGGTGCTTCAAGCAGCCCAGCCCCTGATTCAACAGGCGCAGGAGGTCACCGTGGAAGCCGGGCGGCCGGATTCCATCACCATGGAGAAGCTGCACATCATCAGGGATGCCGGGGCTGCGCGGATATCCGTCAACCCCCAGACCATGCACGATGCCACCCTGGATGCAATCGGCCGCCGGCACAGCACAGCGCAAAGCCTCACGGCGTATCAGATGGCCCGGGAAGCAGGATTCACCCACATCAACATGGACCTGATTGCCGGGCTCCCCGGAGAGGACCTGGCCATGTTCCAGTCATCTTTGAGCCAGGTGCTTGGCCTTTACCCCGAGGCTGTCACGGTGCACACCCTCAGCCTCAAGCGGGCCAGCACCCTCTACCGGGAGGGGGTCCGCGAGGCGGAGGAAGCCCGGGTGGGGGAGATGGTGGAAACGGCCCGGCAGGCGCTGTCCCGCCAGGGTTATGAGCCCTATTACCTCTACCGGCAGAAGCACATGGCCGGCAACCAGGAAAACGTGGGCTATGCCAAGCCGGGCTACGCCTGCCTGTACAATATCGACATGATGGAGGACCACACCACCGTCCTGGCCATGGGGGCCGGTGCGGTGTCCAAATGGGTGTCCCCTGGCCGGGAGCAGGTGCTGCGCAGCCCCAACGTGAAGGACATCCGCCACTATATGAGCCGGGTGGATGAGATGATCGCAAATAAAAACGCCCTCTTTGAGGGCATTGGCAAAGGCGTCCGGCCGCCGGAATCAGATTGAATTATACTAAACACACGAGTTAATGCACTCATGGATCGAGGTTTTTTGATGGCTCTGCTAAGTCGAAGGAACGAGGCGTAGCCGTAGCCTACGCTGAGTGAATGAGACGACGCAGAGACGCAAAAAGACCGATTCATGGAAGCATTAAAGAGTGCGTTTAGTACTACTCCTCCCGCGGGGTCAGGCGCACGTCCTGGCCTTGAAACTGCAGCACCAGGCTGTGGTTCACGTCCATCAGCCGGGAATAGATGCGCCTGGTGTAGCGCTCCCGGATCTGCTCCAGGGAGAGGTTGGTGCTGATCACCGTCTGCAGCCGCTGCTGAATCCGGTGCTCCAGCAGGGCGAAGAGCTGCTCCAGGGTGATGTTTTCCCACAGGGGCTCGGTCCCCAGGTCATCAATCAATAAAAGCGGCACATTGTAATAAGGCTGGTCCACTTCCTCGTCCCGGGCGAAATAAGCCTGGCGGATGTGGTTGAGGAGGGCGTTGGCGTTCATGACGAGGGTCTGGATGCCCCGCTCCCGCACCCGTTTTGAGATGGATTTCAACAAATAGGTTTTGCCCAGGCCGCTGGGGCCATAGAGCACCAGGTTCAATTTGCCAACCGGCACCTGCTCCGCAAAGCCCTCGCAATGCTTTTTGAGCACCGCCATCAGCATCCGCTGGGTGGTGCCGTGGCTGTCCAGGGGCACCTGAGGGAAGATGCCCAGGTCAAAGCGCTCAAAGCTGGGGGAGAAGGCCGTGTCCTCCTCCCCGGACAAGAGCTCGTGATAGCGCCTTGTGACGCAGTCGCAGATGGTCTTGGGGGCGTCCCCCACATAGCCGCTGTCCTCACACAGGGCGCACTGGAACACCGGATCCAGGTAATCAGCCGGCAGGCCGTGGGCCAGCAGCAGGCTTGCTATCTCCTCATTGATGGCCCGGGTGCTGTCCTCAATGCCTTCAGGCTTCACCCCTT
>DAITOE010000263.1:0-2099 GCA_036834245.1 Clostridia bacterium
ATTACCTGTATTGGGGCCTGTTTGATGCCGCCTTCTCCCGCAATGGTTTTGAACCGGTGTTTGGCACCATGACCATTGAAGATGCCTTGAACCAGGCAGAGCAGGAAGTTATCGACGGCATCGCCGCTCTGTAAGGCTGAACCCTGGCGCAAGATGCTGACCGACCCGCCGGGCGGCCAAGGCCGCCCGGCGATACCCCATTGGAGGTGGTTGTTTGACCCGCACAAGGATTGCAGCCCTTCTGGCACTTGCATTTGTGGTGTTGTTCTTCTTCAGCAGCATCACAGCGACAGCCACGGTCAAGGACATGGAGGCCACGGTGACCAACAGCCTGGGCAAAGTGCTGTTTTCGCTGTCCAGCACGTCCATCCTGCTGTTGCCCCTCACCATTTGCACCATGCTCATCGCGGCGCTGTCCCTCCTGTACGGCAGACGCAGTGCAGGCATGATGTTTGCTTTTGTTTCAGCGGTTTGTTTCGGGATTTTTCTGCTGATGTACTCCAATGAACAGGCCAACAGCTCCCTGTACAGCCAGCTGTCCGAACAATGGAAGGCGGCGGGACTAGCTTTCCGCAAGCGGGACGTGGGAACCGTTACAGTGCGGTATTCTCCCCTCACCTTCCTCACCCTGGCCCTGGGATTTCTGGCGGCTGTCACAGCCATGCCGGCGGTGGGCACCCAGGGGGACCGGCACCGCATCCGCCGGGATCTGCTGCCCTATGCCTACATCGGACCCCACCTGTTTTTCTTCATCATTTTCTTCATCACTCCAGCCATCTACGGGGTGTATGCTGCCTTCACCAAGTGGGATCTGTTTACCGATCCCCAGTGGGTCGGCCTGGAAAATTTCCGGGTGCTGCTGACCCAGAAGGGCAACACCTACTACTTCCAGCTACGCAACGGCCTGCTCAACACCATCAAGTTTGTGGTCTACTCGGTGCCGTTTTGCATCCTGGTGCCCCTCACCCTGGCCACCGCACTGCACACCAAGGCCCGGGGCAGCAAGTTCTTCCAATCCATCTATTATTTGCCCAGCCTCATGTCCATCACCACCGTCACCCTGGCTTGGCGCTACATGTTCTTCAAGTCCTATGGGGTCATGAACCACTTTTTTATGTCCAAGGCAGATTGGTTTGTACCGCCCTATTCCTGGATTATGCTGGTGGTGGTCACGGTGTGGTGGGTGAATGGCGGCACCATGGTGATATATCAGAGCGCCCTGGCCTCCATCCCCACAGAGCACTATGAGGCCGCATCCGTGGACGGTGCCAATGCCTGGCAGCGCTTCCTGCACATCACATTGCCCGGCATGCGCTATCCCCTGATGTTCACCTTCGTCATGAGCGTCATCGCCCAGTTCAACATCTACGGCCAGCCCCTGATTCTTACCGGATTTGGCAACCAGGAAGCCAATGCGGTGCTGCTGATGTATGTGTACGAGAATGCAGTTAAGAAGCAGGCGGCGGGCATGTCCGCAGCCATGGCCCTGATTCTGGGCCTGTGCATCATGGTAGTATCCTATGCCCAGATGCGCATGCTGCGGGCTAACAGCGCGCAGTAGGGAGGAGGAGCATGCGTACAAGCAAGTATGAAAAACGTTTTGCCGGTATCTTTATGACGGTGCTGGCCTTCTTCTGGCTCATTCCCATTGTGTGGCTGCTGCTCAACTCTTTCAAGACCGATTCCGACTTCATCACCTCCTTTTCCAACATGAAGGGGCCCTTAGACTATGTAAGCCGGCTGTGGCCTCACAATTTCACCACCATCAACTACGTGGAAATGTTCATCGGCGGTGCAGGCGCCAACACCACTGCCAACCTGCTGGAGATGAGCAAGAACTCTTTCATCGTCTCCATCAGCCAGATGCTGTTGGTGGTCGTCCTCACCTCCCTGTCTGCCTATGCCTACGAGCGGCTGCACTTTCCTGGAGGCAATGCCATCTTCTGGACTTTGATGTACATGAGCATGTTCCCCAATGTGGTTGCCATGTTGCCGCTGTTCAAAATCTCCAACGCCCTTGGCTGGGTCAACAATCTGAACGCCCTCATCTGGCCAGCCTTGGCCGGGGTGTTCGACATCTTCCTGCTGCGCAATTTTTT
>DAITOE010000264.1:0-2095 GCA_036834245.1 Clostridia bacterium
TTTTGTCAGCTATTATGACTACTACCAGCCGGAAGCCTACATCGCCGCCACCGACACCTACATCGAAAAGGATTCCTCCATCAACGACGAGATCGACCGCCTGCGCCACAGCGCCACTGCGGCCCTGAAGGAGCGGCGGGACGTCATCATCGTGGCCTCGGTGTCCTGCATCTATTCCATGGGGGATCCCAGCGAGTACCTGGGCCAGATGATTTCCCTGCGCCCAGGGATGAAGCTGACGCCGGAAGAATTGGCCCGCCAGCTGGTGGCCATCCAGTACGAGCGCAACGACATCGCCCTGGCCCGGGGCATGTTCCGGGTGCGGGGGGACGTGGTGGAGATCATCCCCATCAACCTGGAGGACAATGGCCTGCGGGTGGAGTTCTTTGGCGACGAGGTGGAAAAAGTGTCTGAAACCGCCGTCACCACCGGCCGGGTGCTGCGCCAGCTGAACCATGCGGCCCTGTACCCAGCCACCCACTACGCCACCAACCAGGAGGCCATGGAAGCAGGGATTAAACAGATCGAGCAGGACCTGGCCATGCGGGTGTCCTATTTTGAACAGGAAAACCGCCTGCTGGAAGCCCAGCGCATCGCCCAGCGCACCGCCTATGACATCGAGATGCTGCGGGATATCGGCTTCGTCTCCGGCATTGAAAACTACAGCCGCTATTTTGACGGCCGCAAGCCCGGGGACCCGCCGTTTTCCCTGCTGGACTACTTCCCGGAGGATTTCATCTGCTTCATTGATGAAAGCCATGTCACCGTGCCCCAGATCAGGGGCATGTACAACGGCGACCGGGCCCGGAAAACCCAGCTGGTGGACTACGGCTTCCGCCTGCCCTCCGCCTTTGACAACCGCCCCCTCACCTTTTCGGAGTTTGAGGAGCGCATCCCCCAGATGGTCTTTGTATCCGCCACCCCGGGAGAGTACGAGGCGGCCCACAGCCAGCGCACCGTGGAGCAGATCATTCGGCCCACAGGCCTCTTGGACCCCCGGATCATCGTGCGCCCTGCCACCGGCCAGGTGGACGACCTGGTGGGGGAGATCAACGCCGTGGTGGAACAGGGCTTCCGGGTGCTGGTCACCACCCTCACCAAGGCCATGGCCGAGCGCCTGACGGACTACCTGCGGGAGCTGGGCATGCGGGTGCGCTACCTGCATTCCGACATCAAAACCATGGAGCGCATGGAGCTGCTGCGGGACCTGCGCCTGGGGGCCTATGACACCCTGGTGGGGATTAACCTGCTTAGAGAGGGCCTGGACCTGCCAGAAGTGGCGCTTGTGGCCATTTTGGATGCGGATAAGGAGGGCTTTCTGCGGTCGGAGACCAGCCTGGTGCAGACCGTGGGCCGGGCGGCCCGCAACACCGAGGGCCGGGTCATCATGTATGCCGACCAGCCCACCGACTCCATGATGCGGGCCATCGGCGAAACCAACCGCCGCCGCAGCATCCAGGAAGCCTACAACGAAAAACACGGCATCACCCCGGAAACCATCAACTCCGCCATCCGGGAACTGATCGCCATTGCGGAGCAGAGCGACCAGGACGCCCAGGCCCGGGGCTTGTCGCCTGAGGAGCGGGCGGCCCTGGCCAGCGCCATTGAGGACCAGATGCTCACCGCCGCCCAGAACCTGGATTTTGAGCAGGCGGCCAAGCTGCGGGACCAGCTGTTCAACCTCCGGGGCGAAGCTCCCATCGAGAAAAAACAGCCCCAGCCCGCCCGGAGAAGACGGGCCAGGACCAGGAAGTAGGTTAATTGATGTTGTTATGCTCCTGTGAAAACCACACAGGGAAGGCGTGCTTCGCACCTTCCCTGTGGTTTATTAGGCTGTTAATGTCTCGAATAAATAATCAGTCAACAATTATGGCAGCACTTCAAACTTCAACCCTGCTTTTTTCACTAAATCTTCTACGGTACTGCCTGAGTAAACTTTTAGAGTGACCGGGGTATTATAAAAAGCAGATTCATCTAAAGATATCAAACTTCTTGGCAAAATCAAAGATTTTAGATTTGGACAGTTCTCAAAAACACCACCTTCAATCACTTCCAGACCTTCGGCTAACGAAACCTCACTTAGGGAAGAGTTATT
>DAITOE010000265.1:0-2095 GCA_036834245.1 Clostridia bacterium
GGTGATGGTTACCAGGTTGATGGCATTGGCCGGTACGCTGATGTAGGTGGAGATGGTGTTGGCAGCGGCGTTGGCTGCAATCATGGCACCGGAATAGCTGGCAATCATCATGCCGATCAAGAGCTTGCAGGTGAGGAAAACGATGTTCTCAAAGCCGCTGGGCAGCGCTACGGTGAGGATGCGCTTGATGGTAAAGCGGTTATAGTGCAGCTTGAAAGGACGGGTGTAATGGATGGGTGCGTGCTGGTCCATCAAAAACAGGGTGACCATGAAGGCGCCGATGACCCTTGACAGAATGGTGGCCAGGCCTGCGCCTGCAATGTCCATCTTCCAGATGTTGATGAACAGGTAGTTCATCAGAATTTTTGCGGAATTCATGCCGATGGAGGTCATCATGGACAGCTTGCTGTGCCCCTGGGCATAGAGCATGCTGGTGCCGCTGTTGTAGAGTGCAAAAAAGGGATAGGAGATGGCGGACAGGAGCAGGTATTGCTCGGAAAAGCCGCGGATTTCCGGGTTGATTCGGGGATAGAGCAGGTGCAGGATGGGGCTTTTGAGCAGCATGACAGGAACAGCAATCAAGGCGGAGATGGACAGCACCATCAAGGCCGCCTGGTTGGCAGTCTGCTCTGCACCTTTTCTGTCCTCGCTGCCCAGGTATTGGGCTGCGATGATGGCGCCGCCAGCACCGATGGCCAGAAAAAACTGGGTGAGCAGCTGGTTGATGCTGTCCACAAGGGAAAAGGCAGCCAGGGAAGACTGGTTGATGCCGGACAGCAGGGCGGTGTCCACCAGACCCACCAGCACGATCATCAGTTGCTCAAACACCAGGGGGATGAGCATGCGCCGGATGGCCTTGGGTGAAAACAGCCTGCTGTTCATGGCCGGTTCCTTTCAAAGGTGATGACGTTTTCGATTTCTGCTGTCTGGGGGAACATGTCAAAGGGCTGTGCCAGGGTGGCGGTATAGCCTGCACTTGCAAGCACCGCCGCATCCCGGGCCTGGCTGGCCGGGTGGCAGCTGATGTAGACCACCCGTTCCGGCTGCGCTCCGGCAATGGCTTTCAGCACCTCCGGGTGGGCGCCTTTTCTGGGCGGGTCCATGATGACGGCATCCGGCTTGAAGCCTGCGGCCACCAGCTCCGGCAGCACATCTTCCGCTTTCCCTGCATAAAAGACCGCGTTTCGAATGCCGTTGATCCGGGCGTTTTCCCGGGCATCAAGTACGGCTTCTTCCGCGTATTCAATCCCCGCCACCTGGCTGCACCGTCTGGCCGCAGCCAGGCCGATGGTGCCGGCGCCTGCGTACAGGTCCAACACCACATCATCCGGGCTTTTCACAGCCTGCTGGAGGGCATGGGCGTACAAGCGTTCACAGACGGCGTGATTCACCTGAAAGAAGGACAGGGGAGAGATCTGGAAAGCGAGCCCCATCAGGGTCTCCTTCAGCAGCGGCGTTCCATATATCACCTGGATGCTGCCGGTTTGCAGGGCTTCGTCATCTGCTTCTGCCTGGGCAGACAGACAGATGGAAACCAGGCCGGGCGCCGCTTTTTGGAGTTCGTTGATGAGCAGGTCCTGAAGGGGCAGGGGGGAGGACATGCCATGCAGGATCAGCATTAGTTCGCCTGCCTGGTTGCTGCGGGTGGTGAACTGGCGAAGGGGCAACAATATGCCCTGTTCAAGGCAGGCATTCAGCCAGCTGACAACGGCCGCCTTGGCCGCATTGGAGGGATGGGAGGCAATGGCGCAGCGTCCAACCGGGACCACCTCGTGGGTGCCGGCTTTGAAGAAACCGGCGTGGTACCCACTCTGATCCCAAAGCACCTGCCAGGTGGTTTTATTTCTGTAATAATAGGCTTCCCTCGCGGTAATAATGGGCTGCACATCAAGGGAGAGCCCCGAGATCCGGCGGAGGTTGTCCTTCACAGTCTGCTGTTTGAAGGCCTGCTGCAGCGCCTCATCCATGTGCTGGGCAGCACAGCCGCCGCAGGTTCCAACATGGGTGCACAGGGGCTGCACCCGATGCTTTGACGGCGTAATCACCTGCACCAGGTCCGCAAAAGCCAGTTTTTTGCGGAACCTGTTGATTCTGA
>DAITOE010000266.1:0-2051 GCA_036834245.1 Clostridia bacterium
TCCGGGTTATGAGCCCGACGAGCTACCGAACTGCTCTACCCCGCGTTACACGTCTTGCGACGCAAACACGATACTACCGCCTTTGTGAAAATTTGTCAAGCCCTGTTTTGCGTTTTTCGATGATTTTCTGAGAAAGCCATCAGCGCTGCCGCTGCATCAGCCGGATTCATGGGCCTTCAGCCACTGCTCCCGGATGGCGGCGTACAGGGCCACGCTGGCGTAGCGGCCCTTGTAGCGGATGCGCTCCTTTAAGACGCCTTCCGGCTGCATGCCGGCCTTTTTCATCACTGCGCCGGAGGCGGGGTTGTATACATCATGCTGGCCCTCCACCCGGTGGATGCCGGGCTGGCGGAAGATGTAAGCAAGATAGGCCGTCAGCGCCTCCGTCATCAGGCCCTGGCCCCACTGGTCCGCCGCCAGGGAAAAGCCCACCTCCGCCGCCTGGTTGTCCCAGTCCCGGGCCACCAGGCCCAGGGTGCCTATCATCCGGCCCGTGCCCTTGAGCACCAGGGCTTTGGTGTGCAGGTCTTCCTGCTTGCTGCCCGCAATGAGGTTGCGCAGGATGGCGCGGGTCTGGCCCAGGCTGGTGTGGGGGTCCCACAGCACGTATTCCGCCACCCGGGGGTCCCGGGCATAGGCAAAGAAATCCCGGGCATCCCGCATCACAAGGGGGCGCAGCAACAGGCGCCGGGTATGGATGACGGGGCCTGCGGCTGCGTCCTCATGCAGCTTGATGCGCCGGGAAAACCAGGGCGCCCTGCTTGTTTTTTGCATGATTGCCGGCTTCAATGCCCTTCCGCCTGATGGGGATGACCCTTCTTCTGGCTGCTGCGCATCCCGCTGTCCTGCCACAGGAAGGCTGGCTGGTTCAGGATCTGCTGGGCCAATAGCAGACCCAGGCAGGTTTTGGCGTCCACAATCTGGCCCTGCTCCACCATCATAATGGCTTCCGCCAGGGGCATCTTCACCAGGCTTAAAAACTCGTCCGGGTCGGTGTGGGCACGGGATTGCTTCAGGTCCTGAGCCAGGTAAAGGGCGATGCGCTCGGTGCAAAAGCCGGGGGTGGTCACCACATGGGCCATCTTCTGCCAGTTCCTGGCAACCAACCCGGTTTCCTCCTCCAACTCCCGTTTGGCGCACTCAAAGGGGTCCTCCCTGGGGTCGTCCAATTTACCGGCAGGGATTTCCAGGGTCACCTGGTCAATGGCCACCCGGTGCTGCTTCACCAGGGTTACACAGCCCTTTTTGTCCACCGGTACCACGGCAGCTGCCCCGTTGTGGAGCACAATTTCCCGGTTGGCCTGCCGGCCGTCCGGCAGGGTGACGGTCCACTGCTGCACCGTCATGATCTGGCCTTCAAATTCCGTATGTTTTGACAGCACCGTCTCTTTCAATTCCTTCAAAGGTTCACACCTCCCCTTCCCTTGCAGTATAGCGGTTTGGGACAAGGGCGCGCAAGGGATGGACGCCTGCTCATTTTCCTTTGAATGAAGACAAACCATACCAAAGGGGAGTTTCAGAGGGCACAGCCCTCTGAGTGAAATCGAATCGCCCGGCGCGTCACCGTGCCTTCCATTTCCTTTCCCGTGCCTTTTGGCACGGGAGGCGTCCATTACAGGACGGTTCCTTCCCATCAAAAGACCCTGTCTTTTGATGGAGAGGAAGGCCCATGGAGCGGATGCCTCTGATGGGCTTCGCCCATCAGAAAAGAAGCGGAATGCGGCCTGACGACGTGCGGGGCGGTTTGCGTAGCAAACCATTCCTCGCATTTTCTCTGGCCGTGAGCACAGCGAACAAGAGAAAATGCCCGTTCCTCCTAAACGACAAAGTGTCCGCAGACACTTTGTCGACAATCAAATGGGGCTGCCGGCGTCCGGCAGCCCCGCAGGGTTCGGGTCAATCAGGGATTGGGGGCGGGTTCGGGCATGGGGGTTTCCCCGCCCATGCCCTGCTGGATCAGGGCCATGAAGGCGGTGGCTTCCTCCGGCAGGACGATGTTGAGCCGGTTGATCAATTCGGGCAGGGCGCTTTGCAGGCTTTCGTTCAGCTTG
>DAITOE010000267.1:0-2048 GCA_036834245.1 Clostridia bacterium
TGGTGCTGGAGTGCGTGGTGGTCACCCTGGTAGCCCTGGGCGGGGAGCGCACCGCGGTGCTGTTTTACATGACGGATCAATTGCCCATCGCTCTGCATTCCGACGGCACCTCCGTGGTCTTTTCCCTGGTGATGGCCATCATGTGGACGATTTCCGGCTTCTTCTCCTTTAGCTACATGCGACATGAGAAGAACGAGAAAAGCTACTATGCCTTCTACCTTCTGGTACTGGGTACCCTGATGGGGCTGACGCTTTCTGGCACTATGGTCACCATGTACCTGTTCTTTGAGGCCATGACGCTGCTGTCAGTCCCCATGGTGCTTCACACCCGCAGCAAGGAGGCGATTGCCGCCGGCGTCAAATACCTGATCTATTCCGTGGCGGGCGCTACAATGGGTTTGCTGGGCATCTTCATCCTCACCCCCAATTTAACCTCGCCCTATTTTGTGGCGGGCGGTTCCCTGTTGACTGATGGCTTCAACATCTCCAGGGAAGCGCTGCTGGGCATCATCTTTATTACCCTGGTGGGCTTTGGCACCAAGGCGGGCATGTTTCCTATGCATGGCTGGCTGCCCACCGCCCATCCCGTAGCCCCCGCCCCCGCCTCCGCCGTCTTGAGCGGCGTGATTACCAAGGCCGGAGTGCTGTGCATCTTCCGTATGATCTTCTATGTGATCGGTCCGGATTTTATCCGCGGCACCTGGGTGCAGCTGGCGCTTCTTGGCTGCGCCACCGTGACGGTGTTCATGGGTTCCATGCTGGCGCTGCGCGAAAAACTGCTGAAAAAGCGCCTGGCTTATTCCAGCGTCTCCCAGGTCAGCTATGTGCTCTGTGGCCTTTTCCTGCTCAACAGCATGTCCTTTGACGGGGCGCTTCTGCAAATCGTGTTCCATGCCCTCACCAAGGACGCCCTGTTCCTGTGCGTGGGCGCCATCATCTACGCCACAGGCATCACCCGGGTGGAGGATCTGCAAGGTCTGGGCAAACGGATGCCGTGGACAATGGGCATGTTCACCATCTGCGCCATCTCCCTGGTGGGCATCCCCCCGCTGGGTGGCTTTATTTCCAAGTGGTACATCGCGGAGGGCGCGGTGGCAGCCACCCTGCCGGTGCAGGTGTTCAGCTGGCTGGTACCAACAGTGCTTTTGGTCAGCGCCCTTCTGACCGCCGGCTATCTCCTGCCTCCCAGCATCACCGCATTTTTTGACCTGCGCCAGGAGGAAGACAAGCAGGTGGCAGCGGTGCGCCTGAAGCCAGACTGGCTGATGGTGGTGCCCATCCTCATCCTCACTCTGGCCATCGCCATCCTGGGCGTATTCCCCGGCTATATGATCGATTCTTTCAGCCACCTGGCCAATACGCTGTTCTAACCGCCGCAATGAAAGGAAGCCTATGATACTGGTCGCTGCCATCGCGCTGCCCCTGGTCTCGGGCGCCCTGTTGCCAGCCTTGAAGCTGAAGCAGGGCGCGCGCCTTGGGTATATGCTGGGTGTAACGCTGGTGACATCTGCCCTGGTAGGCGTTTTGCTGTTCAAACCGGAGGTGGAACGTCTTAACCTTATCCGCCTAAATGACTTTCTGGTGGTATCCCTTCACCTTGATGGTATGGGTAAAGTGTTCGCGGCGCTGGTGGCCTTCCTGTGGCCCCTTGCCACCCTGTATGCATCTGAGTATATGCAGACCCACAGCAGCCAGGATTCTTTCTTTGCCTTTTTCACTATGAGCTATGGCATCACCCTGGGGGTGGCCATGAGCGCCAACCTGTTGACCCTGTACATCTTCTATGAGATGATGACATTGTCCACCCTCCCCCTGGTGCTGCACGGCGGCAGCCCCCGCGCCATCTCCGCGGGGCTTAAATACCTCTATTATTCTCTGGGTGGCGCGGCCTTCGCCTTTATGGGTATGGTGTATGTGCTGTATTTTGGCGGCACCACGGATTTCCAGTGGGGCGGGCTGTTCCAACATATCGCCAGGCCACACACAGCGCAGTTGCAGCTGGGCTACCTGTTCTGCTTCCTGGGCTTTGGGGTGAAGGCAGCGGTGTT
>DAITOE010000268.1:0-2033 GCA_036834245.1 Clostridia bacterium
GGCGGCCAGGAGGGGTTTCTTGCCGGATTTCTTCAGATATCCGGCCAGTTTCCCGGCCATGGTGGTTTTTCCGGCGCCCTGCAGGCCGCACAGCAGGAAGATGGTGGGCACCGAGGAGGACCAGGTGAGCTTCGCATTGGCGCCGCCCATCAGGGCGGTGAGCTCCTCGTTGACGATTTTGATGACCTGCTGCCCGGCGTTCAAGGATGACAGGATCTCTGTGCCCACAGCCCGGTCGGTGACGGTTTTGATGAAATCCTTCACCACCAGGTAGTTGACGTCCGCTTCAAGGAGCGCCATCCGCACCTCGCGCATGGCTTCCTTGATGTTTGCCTCCGTCAGCTTGCCTTTACCGGTGAGCTTTTTAAAGGCGCGCTGCAGTTTGTCCGACAGGGTGTCAAATGCCATCGTTTCCGCCTTTCTCGTTTCCTTCGTTCAGGGTTGTGATTGCTTCTTCCAGGTATGCTTTGGTGGCAGGGCTTGCTTCCACCTGCATCAGCAGCTGGCTGCAGCGCTCCGCCCGCTTTCTCATGTCCAGGTAGCTGCCATACAGGTTCAGGTGGTTCTCCAATTCGTCCAGCCTGTCGTAGGCCCGGTTGAGGTGGTCGCTCACCGCCTGGCGGCTGATGGATAGCTGGTCGGCAATCTCAGACAGGGACAGGTCTTCATCACAATACAATTCCAGCAGGGTCTGCTGACGGTCAGTGAGCAGCGGTGCGTAGAAGGCGGCCAACATGCCGTAGCCGGTTTTTTTCTTCAGCCTGTCCTTTGCCATGTCTTCCTCCTCCTTCTTCCCTGCAACAAGAGGCATTATACACCCGAAAAAGCAAATGTCAAGCATTTATGCTTGACACCTACATGTCCTATGTGCAATCAGGGTTTCGGTTCGATGAGCAGGGTTTCCGTCCCCTGGATGGCGCGCTCTATCATGTGATCCAACCCATCATCCTCTATCAAAGGACGCTCAGCAAACTCTGCCTGCTTCAATTTGGGGTGGGTCACAGGATGCCGGGGGGTGAACACCGTGCAGCAGTCCTCATACGGCAGGCAGGAGGTTTCGTAGGTGCCGATGGCTTCTGCTTCCCGGATGATTTCCAGCTTGTCCATGCCAATCAAGGGGCGGAACACCGGGCGGCTGACCACGGCATCGGTGCAGGCCAGGGCTTCCAGGGTCTGGCTGGCCACCTGGCCAATGCTTTCGCCGGTAATTAGTGCCAGGGCTTTCTCCTGCCTGGCAATCATGTCCGCGATGCGCATCATGTTGCGCCGCATGATGAGGGTGGTGAAATCCTCCGGGCATTTTTCATGGATGGCCTGCTGGATTTCAGTGAAGGGCACCACATGCAGCTTGATGGTTCCGCAGTAGGCGGACAGCAAACGGGCCAGCGCGATGATCTTCTCTTTGACCGCTTCGCCTGTGTAGGGAAACGAGTGATAGTACACAGCGCTGAGCTGCACCCCGCGCTTGGCGATGCGGAATCCGGCGACAGGGCTGTCAATCCCGCCGGACAACAGCAGCATTGCTTTGCCAGCGCTGCCGGTGGGCAGGCCCCCCACAGCGGGGAAGGATTTGGTGTACAGCAAGGCATTGTCGCGGATTTCAACATTTAAGATGTGGTCCGGCTGGCGGACATCCACGGTGAGCTGCGGGTTGTTTTTAAGGACATGGGCTCCGATTTTGGCGCAGATTTCCGGCGATTCCAGGAAAAACCGCTTGTCTGCCCTGCGGGCGACCACCTTGAAGCTGCCCTGCTCGTCCCCCATCATGTCTGCAGCCTGCTGGGCGATGGCATTGAAATCTTCCTTGCCCATCTGGATGGCAGGGGATACCGCGTGGACACCAAACACCTTCCGGATGCTGTCAATGCAGGCATTTTCATCGCTGTAGTCAGTGACAAAAATCCGGCTGTCATGGAAGACAGCTTCCCCGCCGTGGGGCGCCACAGCCTGCCTGATGTTGCGCAGCAGCAGCCGCTGGAAGTATGGCCGGTTCTGGCCTTTGAGGTGCACCTCCGCATATTTAACGAGCAAAA
>DAITOE010000269.1:0-2027 GCA_036834245.1 Clostridia bacterium
GCGCATCACATGGGCGCTGACCAGCCGGGCGTAGCGCCAGGCCTGCATCACCGGCGCCATGTCCATCCTGAGGGTGAGGGTGTGGCTGCCCGCCGCCAGATCAAACAGAAAGGGCTGGCCGTCCGCCCCCTTGAGGGTTTCCATGGCAAAGCTGCCCCCGGTTACCGGGAAGGCATAGCTCTGGCATTCGGCAAAGGGCAGCTGGTCGTCAATGAGGATGCTGACAAAGGCATCAAACTCCGGCTTGTCGTTGCTGTAATGGAAGGCCAGGGCATACCTGCCGGCCTGCTCCACCGTGAAATGATAGCGGACCTCGGTGCCGTCCCGCCCCCAGGACAGCACGTTGAGCAGCTTGGTGCTGCTGCTGTGGGGCGTCAAGGCCGGGTTGTTGTAGCTGGCGAACACCGCCTCGGCGTTGTTCTTCTCCAGGTAGTTGACGGCGTTGATGTGGATGATGCCGGTGCCATCAGGCGCATCCCGGTGCCGGGCCTGGTAGGCGGCATAGGGTTCCGGGGGCGGGGCAGGGGCAGTGGCGGTGAGCTCCCCCAGGAGGAGGCCGTCACTGGAGCGGTTGGTGAGGGTGATGAGGTTCTCGCCTGTCTGCAGATGCATCAGCAGGGGTTCTGCGGTGGCGCGCAGCTTGCTGTTGAGCTGTGCTGTGCGCCAGCCCTCCACCCGGCGCTGCCGGGGGGCGGATTCATCCCCGTAGCTGTCCCGGGGGAAGCCGTCCTCGCCGCTTTCCCAATACAGGGGCAGGGCGATGCTGTCCATCTCTCCGTAATCCTGGTTGCCGTTTACTGACATGCCCAGGATGAAGTCCGACATGGTGTTGCCTTCCGGCCGGTAGGCTAAAGACAGGTGGTAGAGGCCCTCCTGCATCACCTCCAGGCGGTAGGTGATCTGCTGCTGGTAGGGCAGGGCTGTGCCTGCTTCTTTGATGCCGTCTGCATCCGGCCAGGCCGCAGCGCTCCCCGTGCCGGGCGGGATGCTGTTTTCTGCCAGATAGTCCAGGTAGGGGGGCTGCTCCTCCTCCATGTCCTGCTTCAGCAGGCGGAATGCGGCCTGCACCTGGCCTTCATCAGGCGCCTGGAAGCTGCGGGCCTGTTGCCTGGGGATTAAAAAAAAGGCAAGCAGGAAAAGCCCCGCCAGCACAACCACAGCCCATTTCCTCATCATCCGGTGAACCTTTCAAGGAGGGGTAGCGGCCGGGGGCATTGCCGCCCCCGGCCGGGTACGCACAGTGTTACTTGAAGGCTTCCTCGGTGAAGCCGTAGTACTTCATCAGGCCGTCTTTCAGACCCGTTTCCGCCTTGACGAAGCGGGCGTTGATGGCCTCGTTCCAGTCGGAGAGCTTGGCCTTCACGGTGTCCAGCCAGTTGGCGTCGGTGGAGCCCACGCCCAGCAC
Source organism: Clostridia bacterium (assembly GCA_036834245.1). Taxonomy (GTDB): domain Bacteria; phylum Bacillota; class Clostridia; order Christensenellales; family Aristaeellaceae; genus UBA6115. The sequence goes on from DAITOE010000269.1 coordinate 1,406, forward strand.
GTCGAAGTTGGTGGCGTTGAGCCATTCGTACAGGCAGGCGGTCTGGGTGCCGTCCTCGTAGATGTAGAAGAGGTAGGTCTTGTCGGAGATGTCCCAGAACTGGCCCTTCTCCCACAGCTCCAGCACATACTGGAAGCCGGGCATTTTATCAGCATCCAGGTAGCGGGCATGCTCCTTGGTGCCGCCCCAGATGGCCATCTGCTCGGTGAAGGCATCGCCGGTCACTAGGGGGAAGGAGTCGTTGAGGGAGGAGCGCAGGTTGCCGTTGTCGGAATAGATGGTGTCCGCCCGGGCCTGCATGGCCTCGGTGGCGCCGCACCAGAAGGAGCCAAAGGCGTAGGCCAGTTTGAACTGTTCGATCTCCTGCTCGCTCCACTCGGGGTTGCCGTCGTCCATGGCGTAATTGTGGATGGCCATGGGGTCGATGACGATGCCCACGGTGTTCTCCTGGTACTCGGTGGCGGGGCGGGGGTAGATGTCCCAGTCGTTGGACTCCACCGCGTTCACCTTCCAGTTGCCTTCGTCGTCCTTGCCGCCGGAGGCCGCGCCGATCATCCAGGGATCGCCGTCCAGGGTCAGGATATAGTTGCGGCAGAAGAAGCGGAAGCCCCACCACCAGCCG
>DAITOE010000270.1:0-2016 GCA_036834245.1 Clostridia bacterium
GCTTGGATTTGGTGTTGATGCGCCTAAAGCATACCAGCGAGGTGGACATCCATGTGTCCATCCTGACGCGGAACCTGTTCAAGAGGCTAAAGTCTCTTTTTTGTCTTGTTTTGGATTGGTTCAGGAGGAGTGGATGGGGCCGAAAAACGGAGGACAGCGTGTTGCTTGATTGCTTGGCAGCGTAAAGGGCTGTTATTCAGGGGACACTACTTAGTCAGCATACGATAATCTTTTTGGCTTAGGCATCTCGCCGGTAAGGCCATGCTTGCAATCTCTGCCGGATACTGTATGATTCAGGGTGAAGAAACGAAACAGAAAACCCGGACGCGGGGCAAAGGGGTGTCCAATGAACCTCAGTGAATACAAGGCGCAAATCTGCGACGTCTGTCACAAGATGTGGCAATTGGGCTGGGTGGCGGCCAACGACGGCAACATCAGCGTGAAGCTGCCGGATGGCAGCCTGCTGTGCACCCCCACCGGCATCAGCAAATCCTTCATCACGGAGGAATCCCTTCTGCTGGTGGACCAGGACCTGAACATCCTGGAGGGTGCCCCGGGCTTTAAACCCTCCAGCGAGATGAAGATGCACCTGCGCTGCTATCAGGAGCGGCCGGACATCGGCGCCGTGGTCCACGCCCACCCGCCCACCGCCACCGGCTTTGCCGTGGCCGGCCGCAGCCTGGACGATTACTCCATGATTGAAACCGTGGTCACCCTGGGCTCCGTCCCCTTGACCCCCTACGGCACCCCCTCCACCCAGGAGGTGCCGGAGGCCATCGCCCCCTACCTTAAGGAGCATGACGCCCTGCTGCTGCAAAACCACGGCGCCCTCACGGTGGGCAGGGACCTGTACACAGCCTACTACCGGATGGAAACCCTGGAGCTGTTTGCCAAGATCAGCCTGGTGGCCTACCAGTTGGGCGGCCCCCGGGAAATCCCCATGCACCAGATTGAGAAGCTGCTGGACCTGCGGGAGAATTATTACAAGGTCACAGGCCGGCACCCCGGCTACAAAAAATACCCCAAACAGGAGGACGAATAGGTGTTGTATCCAAAAATCGGCATCCGGCCCGCCATCGACGGCCGCTGGGGCGGCGTGCGGGAAAGCCTGGAAACCCAGACCATGATGATGGCCCAGGCTGCCAAAAAGCTGATGGAGACCCTGCGCTATCCCGACGGCAGCCCGGTGGAGGCGCTGGTTTACCCCGGCACCATCGGCGGGGGCGCTGAAGCCGCCGCCTGCGAAGATTTCTTCAGCACCAACAACGTGGTGGCCACCCTCACCGTCACCCCCTGCTGGTGCTACGGCATGGAGACCTTCGACATGAACCCGGACACCATCAAGGCGGTCTGGGGCTTCAACGGCACCGAGCGCCCGGGGGCCGTCTACCTGGCCGCCGTCCTGGCTGCCCATGCTCAGATGGGCCTGCCCGCCTTTTCGATTTACGGCCGGGACGTCCAGGATGCGGATGACGCCAGCGTGCCCGGGGACGTGCAGGAGAAGATCCTCACCTTCGCCCGCTGCGCTGTGGCGGTGGGCTGGATGAAGAACAAGGCCTATGTCAACATCGGCGGCATCAGCATGGGCATCGCCGGCAGCTATTGCGACAGCAACATGTTCAGGCAGGTCTTCGGCATCCGCTCCGAGTGGGTGGACATGACCGAGGTGCTGCGCCGCATCACCCTGAAGATCTATGACGAGGCCGAGTACGAAAAAGCCCTCAGCTGGATCACGGACAACTGCCCCGAGGGCTTTGACGTCAACGCCGGGAAGAACTTGCCTGAAATCATCACGAAAAGCAAGGTGGTGAAGCCGGAGGAGGACTGGGCCTTCATCGCCAAAATGACCCTGGTGATCCGGGACATCTTCTACGGCAACCCGAAGCTGGCCGACATGGGCTGGCATGAGGAGTCCCTGGGCAAAAACGCCCTGCTGGGCGGCTTCCAGGGCCAGCGCCACTGGACGGACTGGCTGCCCAACGCGGACTTCACCGAGGCCATCATGGCCAGCACCTT
>DAITOE010000271.1:0-2012 GCA_036834245.1 Clostridia bacterium
TACCTTCATTAACGACAACGAAGGCATCAGAGCGCTGAGCCCGGAATCCGGTGAAAGAGTGCTGATCCACCTGCCCGACCTGGCCGGCTCTGCCGCCATGCAGTATGAAATTGACCGCCGCCGCCTGGTAGCCGAGGGCGAGGACAGCATCAGCCTGGCCGAGCTCACCCAGTCCGCCATCAACTACCTGATGAACAACAAGGGTTTCTTCATGATGGTGGAAGGCGGCAAGCTGGACTGGTCCTGCCACGCCAACGACGCAGCCACCACCATTTATGAAACCCTGGCCTTCGCGGACGCCGTGGCTGTCGCCAAGGAATTTGCCGAGAAATATCCCGAGGAGACCCTGATCGTGGTCACCGGCGACCACGAGACCGGCGGCATGACCATCGGCTACGCCACCACCTGGTACGACACCTACTTCAACTATCTGGAAGAACAGGACATTTCCTATGAAGATTTTGACAAACTGGTAGCCGGCATGCAGGAAAGCGGCGCCACTTTTGCCGATGCCCTCAAATCCATCGAAGAACACTTCGGCCTGGTGGCCCCCGACAGCGAGAACGCTGCGAACGCCCAGCCCGGCCTGGTATTGACCCAGCAGGAAATGGCAGCCCTGGAGGCCGCCTATGGCCTGAGCATGCTGCCAAAGGCGCAGCGGGTGATTGGCAAGCAGGAAGAGTTGCTCTACGGCGGCTATGAGCCCCTGACCATCGCCAGCAACCATATCCTCAACAACAAGGCCGGAATCGCCTACACCTCCTACGCGCACACCGGGCTTCAGCTGCCGGTGTACGCCGCGGGCGCCAATGCCTATCTGTTCATGGGCAGCTATGACAACACCAACATCTTCGACAAGTTCATGGCCGCCATGGCCCTGACCCCCGATAACAATTAAGCCTGTCCTTACGCACTCCCCTTTCAGCCGGCACCCCGTCCTTCCCCGGGACGGGGTGCTCATACTACTTACTCAATCAACCTGACGACGACTATGTAATGGGAGCATCAATGAGCAAGCGCAGCAACTGGTTGTTCTGTATCATCATGGGGCTTCTGGCCTATGCCCTGACCTTTTTGCCCAATCCGGTGATTCTCACCTCCGGCCAGGTACCCCGGGAGCAGGTGATCATCCGCAGCGTGGACAACACCATGTCTGACCCCATTGGCATTGTGCACATCGGGGTGCAGCAAGCCCAGGTAGAAATCACCTCAGGCCCTCACAAAGGGAAGACCGTCCCCGCCTCCAACTACCTGAACGGCGCCCTGGACAAAGACAAGCTGTTTGAAGTAGGAGACAGGGCCATTGCCATGGTGCACGATTCTTCCCTCGGCCTGTCCGCCACCCTGGTGGACCATGACCGCCGGGGTATGGAGGCCCTTCTGCTGGGGTTGTACGCCCTGCTGCTGGTGGTGTTTGCCGGGGTGTCCGGAGTGGGCGCCCTGGTCAGCATGGTAGCCACAGCCGTGGTCATCTGGAAGGTTTACATTCCCCTGTTGATTTTGGGATATTCGCCGGTATGGACGGCCCTGCTGCTGGTCATGGTGCTGACAGTGATGATCGATTTGCTGGTAGCAGGGCCCAACCGGATGGCGCTGTCCGCCATGATCGGTTCGATGGGAGGCACCCTCGTCACCATCCTACTGGCAGTGATTTTCATCCACCTGTTCAAGCTGGACGGGGGCGGGCTTCCCTACATTGTCCCCCTGCTGTCCCAGTCCGGGATGACCTTTGACATGAACCAGCTGTTTTTGTCCACCGTGTTCATCGCCAACTCCGGCGCGGTGATGGACCTGGCCATGGACATCGCCGCTTCCTCCAGCGAAGTGAAACAGCACGCCCCGAACATCAGCCGCCTGGAGCTGATGAAGGCCGGATTCAGCGTGGGGCGCACGGTCATTGGCACCATGACCACTACCCTGGTGCTGGCCTATGCGGGCAGCTATTTGTCCATGCTGGTCTACTTCCAGGCCCAGGGAACCCCCCTGATCGACATCCTCAACTACCGCTTTGT
>DAITOE010000272.1:0-1995 GCA_036834245.1 Clostridia bacterium
TGCTCACAAAGTGCTTTACGCCGTGCTGGTCAAACTGCGCCAGGATGTGGTCAAACTTCTTTTCACGGCTGTCTATCTGGATGGTCAGATGCTCACCCCCTCCAGCTCGTCCGCATCGATGGCACCGGAGATGACCTTGGTGGTCTTGCACCACTCGCAACGGCCGCAGGGCTCTGCATCCTCCGGGTGGTGTTTGAGGTAATCGGTGCGCTTGATGGCGCTTTCAGCGGCCTTGAGGGCGGCGTCCAGCATGTACTGGGGGATGTGGATGAGGGCCTTGTCGGGCACTTTTTCCTTGGTCGCTACCACCAGGTAGCATGGAAGCCGCTGGCCCAGTAGGTGCTGGTAAATCGCCAGCTGCAGGTCGTACCGCCATGCCTGGACAAAACTCATCCGTCCGGCACCAGGCACCCATACGGGCTCCAGGTCCCGCATGATTTTGAGGTCCACGATGGCGCCGTCGGCCAGCATCAGTTCCTCGGCCATCTCTGGGTAGAGGGCTGCGATTTCCCGGCAGCTATCGGCCGACACCAGGACGTCCAGCTTGCCCCGGAAGGGTACGCCGTAGATCTCACCGGTGACGATTTTCTGCTGCTCTCCCTCCATCATGGCCATCAGGAGCGGGTCGCTTTGGATGAGGGCGATGATCTCCTGGGCCTGCCGGAAGTCTGCCCGCAACTCGCCCCGGTTGGTGTAGATCTGGGGGTGCTCCGCCGAAAACTGCCCCAGGGTGTGGGAAAAGAAGGCGTCTACATAGCTGCCCACCAGCATGGCGTTGGTCGTTTCGATCTTGTAGTCCCCGCGGATTTCTGCCAGGGCAGCCGCCTCGCACTCCATGAAGCGCTTTACCTGGCTGACGCTGGCGAACTCCCGTTGGATGTGTGGGGAAAAATAGCTTGCCTCAGTTAGCTGCATCGGGGGCCTCCTGCTTGTCTGCGGTGGCGCAGGTCATGCACAGGGTGCGCCCGAACTTCTTTTGACTGGCTGCCGCGATTTGCTTGGCAGTGTACTGGCCAGAGCCGGTGATGATGACGCCGCAGTCCGCACATGCGGCATTTTTAACCACAGCCTGCTTCTTGCGGACCCGGACGGCCTCGACACGCTCGCCGAAGGCCTTGACCATGTCCACGCCCAGCACGATGGCCCGGCCGGCCCAATCCTCCACATAGGGGGTCTCCAGCACCCGCTGAATCATCCGGCCGTTGGTGGCGTTGAGGATCAGGGGCTTTTCAGGCTCCACAAAATGGACCACGGTGCATTCCTCCGACCGGCCCTCAGCGCCGATGACCGTCTCCCGCTCGACTGTGGAGATAGTAAGGGTCTTTTCCTCTCCAGGTTGGAAGGCGTAAGCGCCGATATACTCAGGGTTATTGAACTTTTTCCAATGCGTTTTTTCGCTCATTCCGCATCCTCCTCTTTTTTGGGGAAATAGCAGTCCTGACAGATCCAGCCATCATCCACCAGATACGCCTCCCCCTCGTAGGTTAGATCTCGTCCACACAGGGGGCAGGGTCCGATGTTGTCCGGCTCGTGCGGGATCCGGCCGGCCGGTGAAAACCCGGTGAAGATGGTGTTTTCAATCACGATTCAGGTCCTCGATGCAGTAGCGGATCTCGTCGCCCAGCACGATGTCGCCATCGGTCAGGTAAGGTTTGACCACATTGGACATGCTGTTGATTTCCTTGCGCCGCAAGTCCCGCAGGATGTCCAGTCGAGTCCGGCACTCCACCAGGTAGGCGTATTCTTCGGCGCTGATGGTTACGGTTTGAATCTGGTCGTTTTTTAGGGTAAAGGGAGTGCTGTAATCGCTAATCATTGCGTTTTCCTCCGATAAATGGTATTCTGTTGGTGGTATTTGACCTTTGGGCGCTTGATGATTGCCGTCATCGGCGCTCTTTCATTTGTCCCAGTGCTCCTCCTCTCTCGCCTCAGCGGCCTCAAGGGCCAGGGCGTAGTCAACCCCGTCATCGGCCAGCAGCCCAGCGGCGATGTGGA
>DAITOE010000273.1:0-1970 GCA_036834245.1 Clostridia bacterium
CCGGACAGGATGGGGGTTGCGGCGGCGTCCTTGGACTCAAAGTCGATGCGGTTGCTGATGCCAAAGGGCACGCCATAGGCTTCGTTGGCTTCGATCTTCACGATGATGCCCAGCTCCCGCCCTGCGGCTTCCGCCAGCACGGCTGCCTTCACCCGGGCGTCGTCCACAGCCCGCTGCAGGGCCTTGTTGTAGCCCTCGGTGGCCTTGGTGGACTGGAAGGACAGGCTGTTGATGCTGTTGGCGCCAGCGTTGGCGGCCGCGTCAATGGCCTTGGACACCTGGCCCACGTCCCGGATGACGACCTGGAGCATGTTGGTGACGGAGAAGGAGCCGTTGATGAGGCGCTCCACAGCGCTGGTCACGGAGTAATCCGGCTCGAAGTACACATAGTAGGAGGAGGTGCGGATGTCTTCCTCGGGGATGCCCATTTCCTTGAGGGCCTTTAGGACGTCTTCGATAATTTTGGTGTTTTCCTGGTGGGCTTCCCCCACGGTGCGGCCCCTTGTCTGGGCACCCAGTTCCAGGGTGGCCATGTCCGCGGTGAGGGCCACGGTGGCGTTGCCGGTGACGATGAGCTTGCTCATCTCGTCCAGGTCTTTTTCAGCAAAGGCGGTGGCGGAAAGGGCCAGCATGAGGGCCAGTGCAACAAACAGTGCGGTCAGTTTTTTCATTTGGTTTTTCTCCTTTTTACGATCAGCCGGATGATGATGATGAGCACCACCAGGGCCAGCAGGTAGGGCAGGGCGACGCTGAGGAAGACCACGAAGTCTGCCAGCAGGTTCTTGAATTCTTCAAAGGCTGCTGCCACGCCGCTGCGGATGCGTTCTGTGAGGGTTTCCTCCTTGTCCTTGGAGGTGTCCAAGGGGCTGAGTTCATTGAGGGTGATGTCCAGGGTGGCGTAGTCCACCTTGCTGTCCATGCCCCGGAGGCTGCCGGTCAAGCGGTCCAGCTCATACTGGGTGTCGGAGATGCTGTTCTCAATGGCGATGATGTCTTCCATGCTCTCGGCTTTTGTCAAGAGCTCCTGGAGGCGTTCCATCTTGGCCTGCTGGGTTTTCAGGCGCATGGCGGTGTCGGCGTATTGCTCGGTGATGTCCTGGGCGGATTCGGTGAAGGACTGCACCCGGCCTACCCCCTTTAGGGAGGCGACCACCTCGTCCAGCCGGGCGCTGGGCACCCGCAGGGTGAGGTAGAGGGAGCGCAGGTTCTGGAGGTTGTTGTACATCCGGGAATCCTGCACCCGTCCGCCCGCCGCCTCTGCAGCCTGTTGGATCTGGGCCTGGTCCAGGTCGAACTGGCGGGTGGTCAGCTCCATGCGCACGGTGCGGATGATTTTTTCGGCCTGGTTTGCGTCCTGCGGTGCCGCTTCCTTGGGCATCGCACTTCTTGCCAGGTTCATGTCACCCATGGGAGCTGCTGCATCCAGCATCCCGCCGCCAAATTCCTCCTGGGTATACACAGCGCCAATGGCGCTTGCGCTGTCCCGGTCTGCCAGCCTGCGGTCCTGGCCGGCCAGCCAGGTGCCGCCCACCATCACCACCAGGGCTGCGGCAACCGCCACCCATCGGATCAGGTGTCTTGATTGTTTCACGGGTTGAACCTCCTCTTGTCTGATTTGCTGCCGCCAGGCGCTTGAGAAGGCGGCGGGTACCTCGCCCTCCTCCATAAGGCTGCGGGCGTCCAAGGCTACCTGGTGCTTGAAGCGGCAGGCTGCGCAGCCTTCCAGGTGGCTGTCCAGCGCCGCGCGCTGCTGCTCGTCCAGCAGGCCCTGGGACATGGCGTCAAGGAGGAAGTCGGTCTCGTGGCATGTCATTTGCTTTCCCTCCTTTCACCATTCAGACGGTGGTTCTGCGGAAAAAGTTCCCGTTTGGTGAGTAAAATGTTGTACAAAGCCTTCCGGGCCCGGCTGACCCGGCTTTTGACGGTGCCCTCCGGCACCCCCAAAGCTGTTGCCGCCTCCTGGTAGGGCA
>DAITOE010000274.1:0-1961 GCA_036834245.1 Clostridia bacterium
TTATGGAGCAGATCCAGTCCTTGTCCACACCCAGACCAACACCCTTACACCCAGCTTCACCCCTGACAAAACCGGCTATTGGTATTTGCGGGTTGATGCCAGCAGCGCTGGCGGAAAAACCTGGCAGGGCACCAGTGAGTATTTCTGGACGACACATCTGGTCAGCCCCATCGAGTGCGACATTGTCTTTGATCAGGACACTGCCTTGATTGGGATCCCCCTCACCGCCACCATCAACCTGGATGCGGACATCCCTCCCAAGGAGGTCATATGCATCTGGCGGGTTTCCTACCATGACACCGAGGGCTGGGAGGACGCCGGGACGGTCAGCAGCTTTGGTCCCGTCACCTTCACCGCCACCCGGCCCGGATTCGTCTATCTGCGGGTGAGGACCATCGACTTAAATGGCGAGGTCAGCACTTTTTCCAGCGACACCTTGCGAGTGGAATACAAGGTCAGCCCCATCGAATGCGACATCAAACTCAGCCCCATGGACGGCAAGGAAGGCCAGGCGGTCACCGCCACCTGGACCATCAAGGCAGAGATTCCTCCAAAGGAGCTGGAGTATCTGTGGATTTTACAAAATGATGAAGAGCGGCAGGAACACCCGGCCAAAGTTACGGGCAATTCCTCCAGCCATGTGCCCTCCATGGGCGGCTGGCTCATGCTGCGCATCATCACCACCGACCTGAATGGCAGGTCTGAGTTTTTTTACAGTAAGCAAGCCCTCATCGCCGGCGTATGGAAGGGGCCCAAGCCGGTCCTGACAGACAAGATGCTCAATGACAAGGTGGCAGAAATTGCAGCCAAGTGCAACAGCAGTGCCAGCGGTGATTATGCAAAAGCCAGGTGGCTGCATGATTACCTGGTCAACAACGCGGTCTATGACTATACCTTCACCTACTACACCCCCCATGCTGTCTTGCTGGCAGGCACCGGTGTTTGTGAAGGCTTCACAAGGGCATATCAATTGCTGCTTAATGCAGTAGGTCTGCGGGAGAACAAGCGCATTTCAGGAACGGGGAATGGTGGCGCCCATGCCTGGAACCTGGTACGCGTTGACGGCAGCTGGTACCACGTGGACACCACCTGGGATATTGGGGGCAGGCACACCTATTTCCTCCGCTCGGATGAGTTCATGCGGAAAAATCACGCATGGAACGCCTCCAGCTACCCTGCTGCGCCCTATGATTACGGCAAGGGGCCCACGGCCAGCAAGCTCCGCGGGGATGCGGATGGCAATGGCAAACTTGAAACGGCGGACCTGGTCTGTGTGATTGAATCCATTGTCGCCGGCATCCCCTGCCCGGTGCCGGGGAATGCGGATCTGAACGGGAATGGCGATGTCGACCTGCAGGATTTGACCCAGCTGTTTGCCCTCATCCCGAAGTGATCATGCTTTGCCATGCAGCCTGCAAAAAGCCCGCTCCAGCGCGGGCTTTTTTGCGCTCCTGTAACAAATCCGCCATCGCTTCCAGACAGCCCTGAAGCATCGTGAAAAGAAGATGTAAAGAGCGCTTCAAACTTCCGTAAACCTTGTGAAATCTCTTTGTTTGACTGCAGTTTTAGGCGTTTTGTCCCTGTACGAAAGCCGCTCCAGGTGGTATGATGGCGATGGTACTGCAACACAACAAATATGTATGGAGGAAACCCACCATGAAAAAAACCCTGGCATTCCTGCTGGCTGCCCTGATGTGCCTGTCCGCCGCCAGCGCCCTTGCTGCGGACCCTGTCAAAATGGACAAGCTGGTGTTCGAATTCGTCCCTTCCAAGGACGCGGACGTCATCATCCAGGGCACGGCCAACCTGCCCGAACTAATCAAGGCCGAAATGCTCAAGCACGGCTATGACATCGGCGAGGTGGACATCACCGTGGGCGCGGACTACAACGCCACCGGCGAAGGCATGGCCACCGGCGCCATCGATGTGGGTTGGCTGCCCGGCGGCACCTATGCCCTGTA
>DAITOE010000275.1:0-1952 GCA_036834245.1 Clostridia bacterium
TCCGGCCTCAACGAAATCTACTCTGTGCTCAAAGGCATCCACCAGAAGGACTACACCGAAGAAGTGGCCCAGCTGGGCGACCTCTTCTCCGTCACCTATGACCCCGGCATGATCAAGATTGCCGTGCAGGACATGGTGGACCACCTGGACGGCAAGGAAGTTGCCAAGGACCACGTGGTGCCCGTGTCTGTGGTGGACCACACCAACGTCAACGAATTCCAGGGCTTTGGCGACGCGTTTGCCAAATAAACCCATTCCCACCCGCGCGGGCCTGTGCCCGCGCGGGCTTTGACCGCATCGGGGGATTGCATGGCGCTGCTACAAATGAAAGGGATTACCAAGTCCTTTTTTGGTGTCAAGGTGCTCGACCAGGTGGACCTTCAGGTGGAGCCCGGAGAGGTTCACGCCCTCCTGGGCGAGAATGGCGCCGGCAAATCCACCCTGATGAACATCCTGGCCGGGGTCTATACCCGGGATGCCGGCCAGGTGTTTTTTATGGGCAAGCCCCTGGAGGACACCACGGTGCGCTCGGCGGAAAGCGCGGGCATCGCCTTTGTCCACCAGGAGCTCAACCTGTTCAACGACCTGCGGGTCTATGAAAACATCTTCCTGCGCAAGGAGCTGGTGAAGGTCCTGGGCGTGCTGGACAAGAAGGAGATGATCAGGCGCACCCGGGACTTGATGAACAGCCTGGGGGTGGACATCCACCCTGCGGCCATGGTCAGCGAGCTGGACACCAGCAAAAAGCAGCTGCTGGAGATTGCAAAAGCCCTCCATGCCAATGCGGAATTAATCATTCTGGATGAGCCCACCACCTCCCTGAACAACGACGAGATCGACCTGCTGTTTTCCCTGATTAACAGGCTCAAAGAGGCGGGCAAATCCTTTATTTTCATCTCCCACAAGATGCAGGAGGTGTTTCGGATTGCAGACCGCTACACGGTGCTGCGCAACGGCCTGCTGATCGACACCGGCAGCATCAAAGACGTCACCTCCACCACCCTGGCGCGGCTGATGGTGGGCAACCAGTACACCGACCAGAGCGTCTACCAGCCGAGGGAGCTGGGCGAGGTGGTGCTGGAGATGAAGAATTTAAGCGGCGAAGGCTTCAGGGACGTGAGCTTGTCGGTGAAAAAAGGCGAGATCATCGGCTTCACCGGCCTGAAGGGGGCCGGCATTTCGGAGTTGTTCCGCACCATTTTCGGCGTGCTGCCCATCACCGGGGGCGAACTGGTGCTGTTTGGCGAGCCCGTGCTCCACAACAGCGTGCGCACCGCCATGCGCAAACGCCTGTCCATGATTGCGGCCAACCGCAAGGAAAACTCCATCATCCCCGATTTTTCCCTGCTGGAGAATTTCTATGTATCGGAGCACCGCCTGTCCAGCAGGAAGCCCCTGGTCCGCATCAACCGGGAGTTGAACCGCTACCGGGTGCACCGGGACACCCTGTCCATCCGGGCCAGCACCGCCCATGCCCCCATCACCTCCCTGTCCGGCGGCAACCAGCAAAAGGTCATTATTGCCCGCTGGCTCAACACCCAGGCGGACATCCTGCTGCTGGACAACCCCACCCAGGGCATCGACGTGGGCAGCAAGGCGGAGATTTACGGCCTGATCCAGCAACTGGCCCATGCCGGGAAAACCATTCTGGTCAACACCCTGGAGATACCGGAGATCATGAAGGTGGCGGACCGCTGCGTCGTGTTCTACCACGGCTGCATCCACTCCATTTTGCCCCGGGGCGATATCTCCGAAGAGACGGTGATGATCGCCGCAACCAACGCAATCAAATCGGAGGTACACGCTTAGATGAGTGTTTCAAAGGCAGACAACGGCCGCCAGAAGCAAAGCATCACCCGGGTGCTGGGCAATTACAGCTTCATCCTGATTTTTTTCGCCATCTTGGCGGTGTACCTGATCATCAACGCCGGGGCCACCACCTGGAGCGGGGT
>DAITOE010000276.1:0-1942 GCA_036834245.1 Clostridia bacterium
GCTTTTTCAGGGTGCGCACATGCTGCTGCACCAGGATGGTGGTGGGGGCCAGGAAAGCCACCTGCCGGCTGTTCATCACCGCCCGGAAGGCGGCCCGCATGGCCACCTCGGTCTTCCCGTAGCCCACGTCCCCGCACAGCAGCCGGTCCATGTTCCTGGGCTGTGCCATGTCAGAAAGCACATCGGCGACTGCCTGCTCCTGGTCCACGGTCAGCTCGTGGTCAAACTGGTCCCAGAACTGGCTTTCAAAGGGCTCCAGCGGCTCAAAGGCATAGCCCGGGCTGGCCTGGCGCTTGGCGTACAGGGCCACCAGATCAAAGGCCAGCTCCTTCAGGCCTGCCTTCACCCGGGACTTCTGCCGGGACCAGGTGTTGCTGCTGAGGTCGTTAAGCGGCGGCGCGCTGTCCGGGCTGCCGATGTACTTCTGCACCCGGTCAAACTGGTCGGCGGGGATGTACAGCTTGTCGCTGCCCCGGTACTGGATGAACAGGTAGTCCCGCCAGATGCCCTCGGAGGCCAGGCGCACCGTGCCCTGATAGACGCCGATGCCGTGGTGGTCGTGCACCACATAGTCCCCGATGGATAAATCGGTGAAGGCTTCAATCCGCTGGCCGGCGGTCTGGGGCTTGCGGGCCTTCAGGCGGCCGGTGCCAAACAGCTCCGATGGCGCCACCAGGGCCACCCGGGCCCCTTCCACCAGGCAGCCTGCCTGGATGTTGCCCGGGTGCAGCAGCACTTTTGCGTCCTGTTTTCCGGATTCCAGGGGGTCGGCGCTGATGCCCCTGCCGGCCAGGGCGGCCGCCAGGCGCTCGGAGCGGGCCTGCCCGCCGGTGAACAGCACCGTCATCATCCCTGCAGCCTGCCAGGCGCTGATGTCCTCAGCCAGGGCGGCAATCCGCCCCTTGTAGCTGTCCAGCCCCCGGCCGGGCAGGGCCAGCACGGTGTCCGGGGTGAGGCCGCCCATGCCCCGCAGCAGGTCCATCAGGCTCAACAGGCGCCGCTGCCCCAGAAGGGTCAGCACATCCTCCCGGCTGCGCAGCAAATGCACCTGGTCCGGGTGGGCCATGCGCCCCTCCAGGGCGTTGTTAAAAGCCTCCAGGAAGCCCTCCGTGCTGTCCGCCAGGCGCTGCATGGACCGCTCCGGGCTGTCCACCACCACCAGGGCCTCCGGCAGCCAGGCAAGCAGGCTGCTGTCCTCAGGATACATCGCATGGGCCCACTGGGGGGCATTGAGGATGGTGCCTTCCTGAAGCAGCATGTCCGGGTCCGGCAGGCTCAGCAGCTCGTCCATCACCGCGTGGTGGGTGAGGTGGCTGTCCAAATCTCCCAGATGCCTGCGCAGGCGTTCCGCCGCTTCTGCCCGGTGTTCTGCCGGGATGACGTGCTCGCTGGCAGGGGGGATGATGACCTGGTCCAGCTGCCCGGCGCTGCGCTGGGTCAAGGGGTCAAAGCTGCGGATGCTGTCCACCTGGACGTCAAAAAACTCTATCCGTGCCGGCGTGTCCATCCCCGGGGCATAGATGTCCAGGATGTCCCCCCGCAGGGCAAACTGCCCCCGGCCTTCCACCAGGTCCACCCGTTCATAGCCCATCCGGGCCAGCCGGGCGGCGAGCTCCGGGGTTTCATGCTGGTCGCCCAGATGGATGGTCACCAGGGATTGCGCAAACCACTGGGGCGGCAGCAGGTAGGTTTGCAGCGCCTCCACAGAGGCGATTACCAGCCTTGTCTCCCCGGTCAACAGCTGCTGCAGGGCAGCGATGCGCTGCCACTGGCTTTCCAGGCCGGTCACTGCCCGCATGAAGCGGATGTCCCCCGGCTGGAACAGGGCTACGCCTTCCGCCTGCATGCCAGCGGCATCCTCCAGGGCCTGGCGGGCCGCCCGCTCGCTGGGCAGCAGGTAGATCACCGGCTGGTCCAGGGACAGGGCCAGGGCGCACAGCAG
>DAITOE010000277.1:0-1932 GCA_036834245.1 Clostridia bacterium
ATATGCGAAACCATGTTAAACAGCGACGGTGCCTTGTTTCTGGACGACATGACGCCGGAACGCCTGCAGAATGAACTGGGAATGCCTGTTCACGTGTTCCCCAACGACGGAGAGGCTTTCTATCATACGATTGTGAGCATTCAGCCTGCTATAAAGGAGAAACCATGAAACCCCTTGTCGCCATCATCGGCCGCCCCAATGTGGGCAAATCCACCTTTTTCAACGTCATCGCCGGCCAGCGCATCGCCATTGTGGAAGACATCCCGGGCGTCACCCGGGACCGGATCTATGCTGACACCCTGTGGAACGGGCGTGAGTTCACCCTTATTGATACCGGCGGCATCGATACGGAATCCGAAGACGTCCTGCTGTCCCAGATGCGGTACCAGGCGCAGATCGCCATTGAAACAGCTGACCTGATCTGCTTCTTCACAGATGCCAGGCAAGGGATCACCCACCAGGATCAGGACATTGCAGACATCCTGCGCCGTTCCAAAAAGCCGGTGTTGCTGGTGGTGAACAAACTGGATTATGAGGGCTTAAACGACGCCCTGTATGAAGGCTATGCCCTGGGCCTTGGGGACCCCATCGGCATCTCCAGCACCAACATGCTGGGACTGGGCGATCTGCTGGATGAGATCGTCAACCACCTGCCGGAAGAGCGGGAAGGCACGGCCGCGGAAAGCGGGGTCATCAACCTGGCCATCGTAGGCCGGCCCAACGTGGGTAAAAGCAGCCTCACCAACAAGCTGTTGGGCCAGGAGCGGGTGATGGTGTCCGACATCCCGGGCACCACCAGGGATGCTATTGACACCCTCTACCATCATCCGCAAGACGGCAGCGTGTATAATATTATTGATACTGCCGGCATCCGCAGGAAGCGCAGCATTGAGGACCAGAGCCTGGAGCGTTACAGCGTCCTGAGGAGCATTGCAGCCATCAAACGGTGCGATGTGGCCATCCTGATGATTGATGCCCTGGACGGCGTCACCGAGCAGGACATGCGCATTGCCGGGCTGATCCGGGATGAAGGCAAGGCGGCCATCATTGCGGTCAACAAATGGGACGCCCTGGAAAAGGAAACCGGCACCCTGGAATCCTACCAGATGGAGGTGCTGGACAGGCTCAAGTTTATCAGCTTTGCCCCGGTTCTGTTTATCTCAGCCTTGACCGGGCAGCGGGTGCAGCAGGTGTGGGACACGGTGTCCCTGGTGTACGCCCAGGCTGGCAAACGGGTCTCCACCGGCATCCTGAACGAATTGATGGGCGAAGCCCAGATGGCTTTGCAGCCGCCCATGGAAGGCGGACGGCGCTTGAAGATTTTCTATGCCACCCAGCAGGGCGTCTTCCCCCCCACCTTCATCCTGTTTGTCAACGACCCCACCCTGATGCATTTTTCCTACGAGCGTTATTTGCACAACCAGCTGCGCAAGTCCTTCGACTTTACCGGCACCCCCATCCGCATTTTCCTGCGGGAGCGGGGCCGCGAGGATGCATGATGACGACACCGCAATACCTGATTGTTGCCCTCATTGCTTACCTGATTGGCAGCGTGTCCTCCGGCATCATCATCTCCACCCTAAAGGGGCGGGATGTGCGCAACGAGGGCAGCAAAAGCGCCGGCGCCACCAACGTGACCCGGGTGTTGGGTCTATCCTATGGGATGCTCACTTTTCTGGGTGATTTCATCAAAGCTGCCCTGGCAGTGCTGGCTGGGTTTCTCATCGCGCGGATGAACGGCGCCATGGTGGCGGCCGTCTTTTGCGTCATTGGGCATAACTGGCCGCTGTATTACAACTTCAAGGGCGGGAAGGGCATCGTCTGCTCGGTGGCAGTGTTCATCCTGCTGTGCCCCCTGGAAGGCCTGATAGCAGGCGCCGCAGCCATCCTGGTCATCTGGCAGACCCGCTATGTCTCCCTGGGCAGCCTCAC
>DAITOE010000278.1:0-1924 GCA_036834245.1 Clostridia bacterium
CACGTGCTATTCCTCCCACTCACGGCATCGCTGGTAACATCATACCCAAAGATGGGATGAACTAACGAAAAAGCACCTGCAGAAACGAAAAAGCCGCTGGTCAGCGGCTTGCTTAGCGGGAGGGCTGCATCAGAAGCCTTGTTCCTTCAGCCATGCCCGTTCAGCCCCGGTGAGCCTGGCCTTTTCCAGCAGATCAGGCCTTCTTTGCGCGGTCGCCAGCAGGCGCTGCTGTCTGCGCCAGTTCTCGATTTCAGCATGATGCCCGCTGAGGAGCACCTCGGGCACGGCCATGCCCTCAAACTCCCGGGGACGGGTGTAATGGGGGTATTCCAGCAGCGCATCATCAGAAAAGCTTTCCTCATCGGGGCTGCTGTCATCCCCCAGGACGCCCTCCTGCAGACGGCTGATGCAGTCGATGAGCACCATGGCCGGCAGTTCGCCGCCAGTCAGGATGTAGTCGCCGATGGAGATTTCCAGATCGATGTATTTGCTGATCACCCGCTCATCTACGCCTTCATAGTGGCCGCACAGAATCATCAAGGCCCGCTGGTCCTTCAATTCCAGGGCGAGTGCCTGGGTCAGGGGCCGGCCCCGGGGGCTCATGAAGATCCGCAGCCCCTGGTAGGGATCCGGTGCCACCGCCTTGATGGCATCTGCGATGGGCTGGGGGGTCATCAGCATGCCGGCGCCGCCGCCGTAAGGATAGTCATCGGTGTTTTTATGTTTGGCGGCAGAAAAAGGGCGGATGTCCGTCACCTGAAGGTCAATCAGGCCGGTTTCCCTGGCCCTGGCGATGATGCTGGCATTCAAGGCTTCAAACATCTCCGGAAAGATGGTGAGCACATCAATCTTCAAAGATGGAGACCTCCCAGAGCCTGTCCGCATCTGCCAGGATGATTTTTGCCGCAACATCCACAGAAAGAATCACATGGCGCAAGGCGGGCACCAGCAGCCTTCCCTTGTCTGTTGCCACCACATAGACATCGTTGGCCCCGGGCTGCAGCACATCCTGAAGCACGCCAATCCGCGTACCCTGGGTGTCTGTCAGGGTGCAGCCAATCAAATCCACAATGAAGTTTTCGTAGGCTTCAAGGGGCACGGCTTCGCTGCGGGGCACCAACAGCATGGCGTTCCGCCGCAGTTCTGCATCTTCTATGCTGTTGTCTTCCCCCAGGTTCAAGTACACAAAGCCGGAGCGGATGCTGATCTTGCTGACTGCCACCTGCTCTGGCGCCTCGTTTCCATGGCGCAGGAATACCCGGGACAACATAGAAAAACGACCGGGGTCATCTGTGTCCGGTCTGATTTTCACCTGGCCCTTTAGGCCTTGCGGCCGGAGGACCTGTCCAATGGACAGGTAGCCTTCCAGGGGTTTGTCCATTACTGAATCTCCACGAAGACGGGCTTGCCGCCTTTTTCGGTGGCTGCCTTCACCACCGTCCGGATGGCCTTGGCAATACGGCCCTGGCGGCCAATCACCTTGCCCATGTCGTCCGGGGCCACGTTCAGTTCCAGGATGATGGCATCCGGCCCGTTGGTTTCAGTCACCTGCACCTGATCTGGCTGGTCCACCAGGGATTGCGCGAGAAATAAAACCAGCTCTCTCATCCTGTCCTCAGCCTTCAATTGCGCCGGTCTTCTTCAGCAGGATGCGCACGGTGTCGGAAGGCTGGGCGCCGTTCTTCAGCCAGGCAACCGCTTTTTCGTTGTCAATCTTGATTTCAGCGGGCTGCTTCATGGGGTCATAGGTGCCGATTTCTTCAATGAAATTGCCGTCACGGGGATTGCGCTCATCGGTGACCACCACACGGTAAAACGGGTGTTTCTTCATACCGATTCTCTTAAGCCGGATTTTAACTGCCATAGGGGTTCCTCCTAAAAATTATTTATATAAATCAGCCCGCTTGCGCGGCTGTTTTACATT
>DAITOE010000279.1:0-1910 GCA_036834245.1 Clostridia bacterium
GGCCTACAGCCCGCTGAACTTCCAGGCCATGGCCCCGTACAGGGACCGCAGCCTCATCGCCATCCAGGCCAACCTGGCAGACGCCTACCAAAAGGACAGCACACTGGGGCGCAGGCCTCGGCTGGTGGTGTTCACCCCCGGCAGCGACAGCGCGGAGAGCCTGGAGGCCAGCCTGCCCTTTCCAGGCCCCCGGCAGCAATATTCGGACATCTACTACGACGCGGCGGAGGACAGCCTCTACCTCTTCACCGACACGGACATCTATCGCCTTATGGGGGATATGCAGTCCCCGCGCCTCATCGGCTACCTGCCGGCCCTGGGTTATCCTTCCCGGGTACTGGGGGGCCTGCAGCCCCTGCCGGGTGGCCTGGCCCTGGCCTTTTCCAACAATGTCTACCGCCGGCCCCGGGATGAGGCCGGTCTACGGGACGCCACCCCCCTCGCCATCTTCCAGGCAGGCAGCCTGGGGGACCCCAGTATGCTGCCGCGCATCATGATGGCGCTGGACGATGTGACGCTGCGCATGCCGGAGGGCTTGGGCGGCACCGCCTATAACCAGCAGCAGCTGGCAGAAGCGCTGATTACCGGCAGCCTGCCGGCGGACATCCTGGTGATGGGCAGCAGCTTCTTCGACCTGGACAAGCTGATGGACAAAGGCTACCTGCTGGACCTGTCAGGTAGCGAGATCATCAGGCAGCATGTGGGGGAGATGGCCCCCAACCTGCGGGC
Organism: Clostridia bacterium; assembly: GCA_036834245.1. Taxonomy (GTDB): domain Bacteria; phylum Bacillota; class Clostridia; order Christensenellales; family Aristaeellaceae; genus UBA6115. The sequence continues at coordinate 730 of DAITOE010000279.1, forward strand.
CGCTTTCACCAGGGGGGAGCGCATCTACGCCGTGCCGGCCAGCCTGGGCTTGATGCCCATGGCCGTCAACCCGGTGGCTATGGAAGCCCTGGGCCTGCCGGTTCCCGCTTCCATCACAGGCCTCATCGACCTGGCAGAGCAGTGGCTGAAAGGCCCCGCCCGGCAGCAAACCGAGTACAGCTTTCTGGCCCATGAGGACCGCCTGAAAACCGGCCTGCAGGCCCTGGTGATGACCAGCTATGTGGACAATATGCTGGGCACAGGCCAGGCGCTGACCTTTGACACCCCGCTGTTCCGGGGCCTGATGGCGCGGCTGGAGGGATTGGTCACCAAGGGCCAAGACAGCGGCGAAAGCTGGGAGAAGCTGCCCCTCATCGAGCCGGCGGTCCAGGCAGAGCCCAGCCTTCCGCCGGCCCGCGGTCCGGGCGGGGACAGGGAATACCGCTACCTGGTGCTGCCCATGGCAGAAGGGCAGCCAGCCGCCATCCAGGCCAATGCCTCCCTGGTGGTGGTGATGGCCGCCAGCCAGCACAAGGAGGCCGCCCTGCGCTTTGTGGAAGCCCTGATCCAGGCGCAGCACCCGGTGGACCAGGCGGTCTGCAAGCCGGAGGCCACCGCCAGTATCGACAACCCGGATTTTGAGGCGGGGCGCAAGCGTCTGGAGCTGGCCGTCGACCAGTTGACAGCCCAGGTTCAACAGGCGGAGGCTGCTCATCAGACCAGGCTGCAATCCCGGCTGGACCGCGCCATGAAGGACCTGGCGGACTACGAGGCCACCGCCAGATACCTGATCACAGCGGAGGAACTGGCGGTCTTCCACCAGCTGGTCGCCCGCTCCTACATCAGAACCGGCCTCCAGGACACCCTGGCCCAGGCCGTCTGGGACCAGCAGGATTTGCCCAGCCAGTACATGGAGGGCGCCATCAGCCTGGATCAGATGATCGCCCAACTGGACGACAAACTGCGCCTCATCCTCATGGAAAACCAGTAAACACCTGTGCTATCATGGTGCCAGACCGCCAGCGCATCGTGGCGGTCCGGCCAATCCCCTTCGACCAGTCATGCGCCGGCGGCAGACGCCCTGCCCGGCAATGACGCCAGAACCTGGAACAGACGCTGTCAACCAGGGGAAAGCGAGTGCAATGTTCACCAAGAAGAAGAGCTTGTGGCTCTTTTTACTG
>DAITOE010000280.1:0-1905 GCA_036834245.1 Clostridia bacterium
TGGCCCACCCGGCCAGCGTGGACTCCATCCCCTCCTCCGCCAACCAGGAGGACCACGTGAGTATGGGCACCACGGCGGCCCGGAAGGCCCGGCAGATTGTGGAGAACTGCTTCTCTGTCCTGGCCCTGGAGTTCTATGCCGCAGCCCAGGCCCTGGAACTGCGGAAGGGGGAGCCGGCAGCCTGCCACCAAGCCCTGCATGAGTTGATTCGGGAGCGGGTGGACTTCATCGAGGAGGACCGGGAGCTGCGGCCGGACATTGCCGCCATGAACCAGCTGATCCGCAGCGACGCCATCCTGGACCTGATCCACGGCATGGTGCCGGACTTCGAGTAATACAGAAATCATTTTTAACGAAACCAAACAAGGAGCTGCAACCCGCAACTCCTTGTTTTATTGATTGTTCAACTTTTGTAGATGTGTTTTGAACACACCCCATTCCAAAGTTCTTAGGGGGTCTGGGGGCATTCTTTCAAGAATGCCCCCAGCGTCTCCAACGTCTCCCCATCCCCGTCCTACACCGTCCCTGCCACCACGTCCCCGCCCTTGACAACACCCCGAACCAGGTTGCTGCCGAAGCGGTAGCAGAGGAAGTCCAGGGAATGGGCTTCCCAAAGCACCAGGTCGGCCTGTTTCCCGGGCTCGATGGAGCCGGCGGTGCCGGCGCGGTTGATGGCGGCGGCGGCGTTGAGGGTGACGGCGGTGAGCACTTCCGGTGCGGTCATCTTGTAGTTGTAGGCGGCCAGGTTCATGCAGAACTGGAGGGAATGGGAGGGACAGCTGCCGGGGTTGAAATCGCTGGCGATGGCCACGGGCACGCCGGCAGCAATGAGGTCCCGGGCCCTTGCGTAATTGGCGCCCAGGTAGAAGGAGGTGGCAGGGAGGAGGCAGGCGATGACGCTGCCCTGTTTGAGGGCCGCGATGCCGTCGTCCTCAAGGGCGATGAGGTGCTCGGCGGTGATGGCCTGCAATTCGCCGGCCAAGAGGCTGCCGCCAATGGCGTCAATCTCGTCGGCGTGGATCTTGCTGCGCAGGCCGTGCCGGTAGCCGGCCTTTAGGATGTCCCGGGATTCGTCGGCGGTAAAGACCCCGGTTTCGCAGAAGACATCGCAGAACGCTGCCAGGTTCTGGCGGGCCACCTCGGGGATGATGGTGTCGATGATGAGGCGGATGAAGGCCTGGCGGTCGTCTTTGTACTCGGGGGGCAGGGCATGGGCCGCCATGAGGGTGGACACCAGGTCCACGGGGTGGTCCTGGTGAAGGCGCCTGACTACCCGGAGCTGCTTAAGTTCGGTTTCCAGGTCCAGGCCATAGCCGCTCTTGGCCTCCACGGTGGTGGTGCCTTCTGCCAGCATGCTGTCCAGGGCCTGGGCGGCCTTGTGGTAAAGGGCGTCCTCGGTGGCCTCCCGGGTTTGTTTGACGGTGTTTAGGATGCCGCCGCCGGCGGCCAGGATGTCCAGGTAGGGGACGCCCTGCAGCTTCAGCTGCAGCTCATGGTCCCGCCAGCCGCCAAAGACCAGGTGGGTGTGGGCGTCCACCAGCCCGGGGGTCACGAGGCGCCCGCCGGCATCCAGGATGTTTTCTGGCGGAATGCCCGCCAGGTCCGGCGTGCCGGTGCCCACTTCTTTGATGAGGCCGTCCTCCATGAGGACATAGGCATCCTGCAGCTGCTGAAGGTCCCCCTGCTGTGTTCCAAAGCGGGCGGCCTGCCCCAGGGGGGTGGCCAGGGTGCCGATGTTAATGACGGCCTTTTTCGTGGTGCTGCTCACTGGAACAGGCCCTCCAGGAGGCTGTCGTCCAGGGGGTGGGGGATGGTGATGTGGTCGCTGCCGGGGTAGAGCGCGTTGTATTCCCGGCTGGTGGCCATGGCATTGTCGTTCCGGGCCCAGTTGCGCCGGGCGACGCC
>DAITOE010000281.1:0-1869 GCA_036834245.1 Clostridia bacterium
GGCATTTTCCCTTGTTCGTTTCTCTCACGGTCAGGGAAAATGCGAGGAATGCATTGCTTCGCAATGCCCCGCCCGTCGTCAGGCCACATTCCGCTCCTTTTCCGATGGGTAAACCCATCGGAGGCATCCGCTTCATGGGCCTTCCTCTCCATCAAAAGGCAAGGGCCTTTTGATGGGAAGGAACCGTCCTGTAATGTACGCCTCCCATGCCAAAAGGCACGGGGAAGGGTATGGAAGGCACGGTATGCGCCGCGCGATACGATTTCAGTCAGAGGGCTTTGCCCTCTGAAACTCCCGGGATCTGGTGAATCTATAACGCAAGAGGGATGGGGTGACCCATCCCTCTTGAATGTGCTTCGACTTATTCCGTCTTGAAGCGGTCGTCAGCAGCGGCGCCCAGGGCCTCGAAATAGTCCTTGACGTAGTTGCTGGTATTCATCTTGGCGTCTTCAAAGTCGTACTCGATCACGTTGTCAGGATCCAGGCCGAAATCCGTGGCCTCCTTGGGCTGGGTGGCGTTCTTCAGCACCAGGAACTGGTAGGCGTCATGCTCCTTGGCGATGTCCACCGCGGTGGGGGTCAAGCAGTACTCCACCCACAGCCGGGCCGCGTTGGGGTGCTTGGCGCCCTTGAAGATGGCAGTGGCGCCGATTTCGTAGCTGGTGCCCTCCTTGGGGATAATCAGCTTGATGTTGTCATAGCCCATCAGGATCTGGGTGATGCCGTCATGCAGGAAGCCGATGCCCACCACGCACTCGCCGATGCCCACCTTCTTGGAGGGGCCGGAGCCGGACTTGGTGTACTGGGCCACGTTCTTGTCCAGGTCCACGAAGTACTTCATGGCCTCGTCATGGCCCTTCATCTGCACCATGGTGTTGATGACCAGTTTGGCCGTGCCGGCGGTGTTGGGGTTGGACAGCCAGATCAAGCCCTTGTACTCAGGCTTCACCAGGTCGTCCCAGCCCTCGGGGGCGGGCACACCCAGGCGGTCCAGCTCCTCGGTGTTCACCATGAAGCCCAGGATGCCCTTGTACACGCCATACCAGCGGCCCTCAGGATCACGGTACTGGGGGCCCACCAGGTTGTCCGCGTTCTTGGCATCATAGGCCTCCAGCAGGCCGGCCGCCGCCACCTCGTTGTAGGGGTCGGTGGTGCCGCCAAACCACACGTCGGCAGAAGGATTGCCCTTCTCCTCGGTGATCTTGGCCTGGACCTCGCCGGTGGACAGGCGCATGTAGCTGGTCTTGATGTTGTAGATCTCGCCGAACTGCTTCACCACGGCGGCCACATGGGCTTCCTCAGAGGAGCCGTAGACCACCAGCTCCCCCTCCGCCTGGGCGGCCTTGATCAGCTCATCCAGGTCCGGGGTCTCAGCAGAAACCAGGCTGAGGCCGCTCAGCAGCATCGTCAGTACAAGAAGGAAAGAAATAAGTTTTTTCATTGGGTTCCCTCGCTTTTCTGTTATTGGTGATTTGATTATAGGCAAAATCGGCTCGGTTTGTCAATGCAGGACGGGGTCGGGCAGGGCGCAGGTCGTAAAGGGGGGGGACATAAGGGGGACGCTACCTTTTTTTGAAAAAAAGGTAGCCAAAAAACGTTGGTTTTGTATGGGATTTCTGCGCAGCGAAAGCTGTTTGACAATGCTGCGGGTGACGGGCTCAGGGCAGCTCCTCCCAGTGCAGGCACTCCCGCCGGACGCTGTACTCATGGGGCAGCAGGGCTCGGTCAGGATAGCAGACCTCCCCGGACTGGTTGTCGTAGGGGTCGTTCCGGTGGAAGGGGAACGGCGGGTCAAAGGTTTGCTGGAAATCGCTGTTGGACACCATGCGCCAGGGCTCCAGGTTGCCAAAGTAGAAGTTCCAGCGGTCA
>DAITOE010000282.1:0-1815 GCA_036834245.1 Clostridia bacterium
TGTACTCGCTCATCTCCCCGGTGCCCCGGCGCCAGACGGTGCCGTCCTCAAACCACACCTTCTCGATGATGAAGTCCATGGCCTGGGCCAGGTGGCCGTCCTCCACGGCAATCATCACCTCAAAGGCGCTGCGGGGGTCGCCTTCAAGGCCGCTCACCCGCTCCACCTGCCGCATGAACTGGTTGCCCTCCGCATCAAAGCTCAACAGGGCCGCCTGCAGGGAGGCCACCCCCTTCTCGGACAGGTTGAACAGGTTCAGCCGGACCACAGGGTAGTCCTCTGTGGGCAGCTTGAAATGCCACAGCTCAACGGGACAGGACAGGTTGATTTTCATGGGAACTCCTTGGGTCGCAGGACAACAGAAGCACAGCGTCAAACCAGGTTCTCAGCCATCATTCAACGACAAAAACACACCAGCAAATCAAAACCAACTCGCGGGAGTTTCAGAGGGCGCAGCCCTCTGACTCAATTCGTATCACCCGGCTCTGCCGGGTGTGCGGGGCATTGCGCAGCAATGCGTTCCGCGCATTTTCCCTGGCCGGGAGCAAAGCGACCAAGGGAAAATGCCCGAACCTCCAACCGACAAAGCATCCGCAGATGCTTTGTCGCATTTGTTAGAGGTATGTCAACGTCATGGACACCAGGGCATCGTCCACAAAGGCCAGCACCAGCCCGGCCTTGCCGGCCTCCGCCTCAAAGGCGTAGTACAGCAGGGTACTGTCCGCCTCAATCCGCATCAGGCCGTAGGGGGGCACCTGGTTTTCGGCATCCCCGTAGAGGGTGCCGCCGGCCTCCCCCAGCACGCCCCCGTGGGGGAAGCGGGAGAGGGCCTGGGCCAGGGTGTCCTCCAGGCGCAGGCCCCGGGGGCCTTCCAGCAGGCCTTCCTGCACGCTCAGGCGCACCGCCCGGGACACGCCGTCCTTGAGGGTGAAGACGGCCTCCAGGCCGGGCCACTGGCAGGTGATGATCTCGCTGTCGCCGTCCTGGTGGCGCTCCTCATTGGCGGGCTCCCCCAGGATTGAAACCGCGGCCTGGTAGTCGGTGTCGAAGAAGTCCAGGCCGCCCAGCACCATGTCCTCCCGGGACAGCTTGCCCTCCAGGGTGTCGGCATAGGCGATGTAGGAGGTTTCCTCCTGCAGTTCCCCCAGCTTTTGAAGCTCCTCCGCCGCGGCCTGCTGGCTTAGGGCGTCCTTGCCCACAAAGCTGCGCAGGGCGGTGACGAAGTTCTCCTGCACGGTGTACTGGATGCCGGCGCGGACCACCCCGTCGCCTGCCTGGTAGTACACATCATACTCCACCAGTTGCACCGCCTGGCCGTCCCGCAGCAGGAAGCCGGCGGACACTGCCGCAGGCAGCTCTCCGTCCATGTACAGGACGGCGCTGTCCCGGCGCCCGGCCAGGTGGTCGTTATCGTTGGGAAACAGCTGGAGGAGGGCTTCCACGCTCATCCCGGGCTGGCTGTCCCGGGGGCCGGTCAGCGGCAAGGCCGCCTCGTCCTCCCCGTGCTCCCCGGCCCACAAGAGGGCGGCGCTGAGCACCAGGGAATCGCTGCTGACATCCGCCCCGGCCAGGAGCAGCTCATAGCCTTCGCCCCGCACCACAAAGCCGCCGTCTCCGGCGAAGGAGGGCAGGCCGTCTGCCACAGCCCGCTCCAGCAGCAGCTGGTTGAACTGCTCGATCTCCGCCAGCTTCAGGGGCATGGGGGGCGCCTCCTCCTCTGCCACGGCCCCGGGCAGGGCCAGCATCAACAGGGCCAACAGCAGGGCAAACACTCGGTTTTTCATGGTTGATCCTTTCTCACAACAGGGGCGCCTC
>DAITOE010000283.1:0-1806 GCA_036834245.1 Clostridia bacterium
CGGCATATCCTCTGAACACGGAGATTGCCCTGGAGTCCGGCCTCTTGGAGGCCCCTCTGTTGTACCTCTGCCTGGTGGGCCGGGTCTCCTTTGATGACAGCCTGGCAGGCGTCATGCCCTATGGCGCCCTCACCCGGGCCAATGTGATGAGGCGGCTGGCCCTGGCGGAGCAGTTTGGCCTGGAGGGCAGCTACCAGGAGCTGCTGCCCCCGATGACGGCCCAGCCCCAGCCCGGAGAACCGGACGAAAACGGCTGTATCGACGGGGTGTGCCCGGTGCCGCTACCCTTTCCCAAGCCATAAACAATTGAAAAGGAGATAAAACCATGAAAAAGTTGAACAAGCGCTGCTGCATGCTGCTGGCAATCCTGATGATGAGCCTGGTGCTTACGGCGGCCTTCCCGGCTGCAAGCCAGGCGGCAGGGGTCAAGCTGAAAATGTACAATATGTGGGCCACCTGGTGCGGGCCCTGCATCGGTGAGCTGCCGGATTTGGGAGAAATCAGCCGGAAATACCAGGGTGTTGTGGAGTTGATTGGTCTACAGACGGATGCCTATGATGATGCCAGCCTGCAGAAGGGCAACCAGTTGCTGGCAGCAAACGGATGTACATACAAGAACATCCCCTTGACCGATGAACATTCCTGGATGATTGTTCTGAGTGAGGATAACGAATTCTTTATTCCTCAGATGCACTTCCTGGACCGGGACAACAAGCTTGTCAAATCCATGGTCGGTTTCAATGACTACGAAGGCTGGGCTACCATCATTGAAGAATTGCTGGCAGACCTGAAGGATGACCCGGGCATTCTGCGCGGGGATGTGAATAATGATGGCGATGTGAACCATGAGGACCTGCAGCGCCTGGTGGACTACTTTGTGTCTGAAACAAAACCAGCTTCCATGGCCAATGCCGATGCGGATGGCTCCGGCAAAGTCGATCACGATGACCTGGAAGCCCTCATTGCGCTGATTCTCGGTCAATGATTGTCAGAGTTTTGATTGATGTCTGATACTATTTGAGAAATCTGCAAACTGCATACCAAAGCGCCCGCCGGGATGCCGGCGGGCGTTATTTCTGTATTTGAAGATGAATACACATCTCAATGCTCAGACAAATTCCGGGGTCTGGGGCCTTTGACCCCGGGCAGGGGGTTGGAGGGATGCCATCCCCCCAGGTCTCCTTTCTATCCCCTTTAATCATAAGGAATCTCAATGGGGTTGGCCCAGGCCCGTTTGCCCTCTTCGTCCTCCACAATCACCCGGACGAAGCGCTCGTTCCATTCCCGGCTGACGGTGAAGGCTGCCTGGGTGATGCCCGGGCCTTCGTGGCAGCGCAGGGGGGCCCAGGCACGGTTGCTGTGGAAGAGGATGCGCCGGGCCGATGAGCAGGACACCGTCAGGGTGTCCCCGTCAAAGGTGACCTGGTGGATCTCCGGGCCCCGGCTGGCGTAGTAGGCGCCGGTCTGCAGGGCCTGCATGACGCTGTCCACACTTAGTCCATCGGCCTGGATACGGATGAAGGCGTCGCACTCGTCCCCGTCGTAGTGGTGGGCGTCGTCCACCGCCAGGGTGTTGTGGAGGACGCCGTTGGCTGCGGCGATGTCCAGCAGGTCCGTGGCATCCGCCCGGTCCCCGTTCCAGGGGGGTCGGGAGGTGCTGTTGTAGATTTCCACCGCGGTGAGGTCCCGGAGGGAATTGATGGTCTCCGTGGTGTTCAGGGACCAGAGGGGGTGTGCCAGGACGGCCAGGCCCCCGGCCGCGAGGATCTCGTTGATGCCCCGCTGGGGGCCCCACCGGACGTCGTA
>DAITOE010000284.1:0-1787 GCA_036834245.1 Clostridia bacterium
GGGGATGAGGTCCGCTTCACCCCCGGGCAACTGGAGGAGCACGGCTGGCTGGAGGAAATCCTGCCCCGGCGCTCCCACAGCATCCGGCCCCCGGTGGCCAACATCACCCAGCTCATCATCACCATGGCGGCCGAGCCCCAGCCGGACCTGCTGCTGCTGGACAAGCTGCTGATCTTCGCCTTCAACCAACAGATCAGCCCCTTGCTGCTGGTGAACAAGGCCGACCTGGACGAGGGCCTGCCCCGGCGCTTCAAGGACAGCTACAGGGATGCGGGCTTGCCGGTTTTAGGGGTGAGCGCCGCCACCGGCCAGGGCTTTGACCGGCTGCGCGAACTGATGGCCGGGGAAATCAACTGCTTTGCCGGCCAGTCCGGCGTGGGGAAAAGCACCCTCATCTCCCGCATGACGGGCTTGGACCTGGAAACCGGTGCCGTCAGCCAGCGCATCCGCCGGGGTCGGCAAACCACCCGGCACATCACCCTCATTGAGCACGAGGGCCTGCAGGTGCTGGACACCCCGGGCTTCAGCCTGTTTGAACTGCCCCAGGAGCTGGAACCCCAGCAGCTGCGGGAAAACTATCCCGAGTATGTGAAACTGCAGCAGGGCTGCCGCTTTGAGGTCTGCCTGCACGACCAGGAGCCGGGCTGCGCTGTGATTGCCGCTGTGCAAGATGGGCAGCTGGATACCGGGCGCCACGCCCGCTACCAGACCCTGCTGGCCCAGCAAAAAGAGAAATGGAGCACACGCTATGATTGAAATCGCCCCCTCCGTCCTGGCTGCCCACCCCCTCTTTGTGGAGCGGGATGTCAGCCGTGTCTTGAAGGCCGGCGCCACCATGCTGCACCTGGACATCATGGACGGCCACTTCGTGCCCAACATCTCCTTTGGCCCGGCCATGGTGTCCGCCCTCCGTCAGCAGTACCCGGACATCCGCCAGGACGTCCACCTGATGCTGTCCAACCCGGGGCAGTATGTGGACACCTTCATCAAGGCCGGCGCCAATGAAATCACCGTCCATTCAGAAATCAAGGGGGATGTTCCCCGGCTGCTAAAGCACATCCGCACCCAGGGCGCAGGCCCCGGCCTGTCCGTCAAACCCGCCACCCCTGTGACGGACATCCTGCCGTATCTTCACCTGATTGACCTGGTGCTGATCATGTCTGTTGAACCCGGCTTTGGCGGTCAGTCCCTGATGCCGGACACCCTGGACAAAATCGGCCAGCTCCGGGCCGCAGGCTTCGCCGGCACCATCAGCGTGGACGGCGGCGTCAATGCCGCCAACGCCGCCAAGGTCCTTCAAAAAGGTGCCACCCGCCTGGTGATGGGCACGGCAGCCTTCACAGCGGAGGATCCCCAGGCCTTGTTTGAAAGCCTTCAGCAGGCATGAACCAGCAGCTGCCCAGCTTCCAGTATAAAATCTCCCTGGGGCAGAACTTTCTCTTTGACGAGGAGCTGCTCAACCGCCTGGTGGACCAGACCGGGGTGGGGCCCCTGGACACCGTGCTGGAAATCGGCGCCGGGCGCGGGGATTTAACCGCCGTCCTGGCAGCCCGCTGCCGCCAGGTGGTGACCATTGAGGTGGACGAGCGCCTGGAACCGGTGCTTCAGGACCGCTTCAGCCAGGCGGACAACATCCGCCTGGTGATGGGGGATGTGATGCGCCTTGACCTTATGGAGGTGATGGCGGGGTCCGGCCCATTTCATGTGGTTGCCAACCTGCCCTATTACCTCACCAGCCCCATCTTAAGCCTGCTGTTGCATGCACCCCTGCCCATCCAGAGCGTCAA
>DAITOE010000285.1:0-1781 GCA_036834245.1 Clostridia bacterium
GTGCCCCAGTTGAAGGTTTCGGACGATCGCGCTGCCATGGCGCTGATTGCCCGGGCTTTTTATGGCAGCCCGGATTTGGAGATGAAGCTGGTTGGCATCACGGGAACCAAGGGGAAGACCACCACCAGCTACCTGGTGAAAGCCATCCTGGAGCAGGCCGGGCATGCCTGCGGCCTGATTGGCACCACCGGCAACATGGTGGGGGACCAGTGGATGAACAGCACCCTCACCACCCCGGACCCCATCGACCTGCACAAAACCCTGCGCCAGATGGCGGACGCCGGCTGCCAGTATGTGGTCATGGAGGTGTCCGCCCATGCCACCTGGATGCGCCGGCTGGAAGGGCTGTCCTTTGAGGCAGGCTGCTTCACCAACCTGTCCCAGGACCACCTGGATGTCTTTGGCAGCATGGAAAACTATTTCCAGGCCAAGCGGGACTTCTTCACCAAATACACGGTCAAAAACGCAGTGCTCTCCCTGGACGACAGCTGGTCCGCCCGGCTGATGCAGGAACTTACCATGCCCAAGGTGAGCTACGCCATCTGCACCAATGCAGATTTATTCGCCAGGGACATTCAGATTGAAGAAGGCGGCGTTTCCTTCATGCTCAGCCTCTGGAACGAAAAATACTACCCGGTGCACCTGCAGCTGATGGGCATGTTCAACATCTACAATGCCCTGGCGGCGGCCGGCATCGGCCTGGTGATGGGGGTGGCGCCGGAAATCATCTGCGCTGCCCTGGAAAGCGTCAGCAGCGTGCCCGGCCGCGCAGAGGTGCTGGAAACCAACACCGACTACAAGGTGGTACTGGATTATTCCCACAGCCCGGACGCGCTGGAAAACATCCTGACCGCCATCCGGGAGTTCATCAAGGGCCGCATCATTGTGGTTTTTGGCTGCGGCGGCGACCGGGATCAGGGCAAGCGCCCCATCATGGGGGCCATTGCCGGCAAGATGGCGGATCTGTCCATCCTCACCAGCGACAATCCCCGGGCGGAGGATCCCTTGGACATCCTGGGCGCCATTGAGGAGGGCATCAAGCCCACCGGCGGCCAGTATGTGGTGATTGAAAACCGCAGGGACGCCATCCGGCACGCGCTGCAGGTGGCTGCCGCCGGGGACATTGTCCTGCTGGCCGGCAAGGGGCATGAGACCTATCAGGAAGTGCACGGGGTCAAGCGGCCCTTTGATGAAAAACTGATTGTGGCAGAACTGCTCAGGGAAGTGGGGGGGCAATCCGGTGCTTGAATTATTCAGCGGGCTTATCGCATTGGTTATTGTCCTGCTGCTGATGCCGGGCTTCATCCGCTACATGCGGGAGCGGGGCATGATCCAGCCGGATTATGACCTGGGCCCGGATTCCTTCAAGAAGAAGGACAAGCCGCCCAACATGGGGGGCCTGGTCATTGCCCTGGCGGTGCTGGTGGCTTCCCTGGTGATCAGCCAGATATCCGGCGCCGTCAACGTGCTTCTGCTGCTGTTCCTGGCGGCCTTTGGCGGCCTGACCATTGGCTTTGCAGATGATTTTATCAAGGATGTGCAGCGGCATCATGACGGCCTGAAACCCCGCTACAAACTGGCGGGCCAGACCCTGGTGGGCCTGGTCTTTGCGCTGATTACCGCCAATTTGCAGGGCACTGCCATCCACCTGCCTTTCACCAAGGCCACCTGGGACCTGTCTTATTTCTATGTGCCTCTGATGACGCTGCTGTATGTTTTCATGACCAATTCCGCGAACCTGCAGGACGGCGTGGACGGGCTGATGAGTTCCGTCACCCTGG
>DAITOE010000286.1:0-1772 GCA_036834245.1 Clostridia bacterium
GACAGGGTGGTCTGGGTGAGGCAGAAGGGCTGGTCGGAAGCGCCAGAGCAATAGCTGAGTAGGAGACAGCCGTCCTTAGTGAACAGGGTGGCCGGGTAGCAATAGCCGCAGCCGGGGTCGTCCTCAATGATGACGAGCTCCGCCCAGCTGTGCCCGTTGTCCGCGCTTTTGCAGTAGACAAAGGGCGTGCGGCCCGCCGTGGCTGGGGGCGTCTGCCGGCCCAGGTAGTTGGGGATGGGGTTGAAGATGGCGTACAGGGTCTGGGTGCCCGGCTCCCGGACCACCAGCATGGGGGCGTTGGGGGAGGTGAAGCGGGAAGGCTGGGCCTGGGTCCAGGACAGCCCCCCGTCCAGGGAGAAAAACTCGTACTGGAACATCATGTCCGTGCGGGCGTAGCCCCAGAGGAGGTTGTCTGCCAGCTCAATAACCCCGGGCTCCTGCAACCCGGAATTGGAACGGGTGCTGGGCATGGACACCGTCTGGGGGCTTTCGTGATAACTAACGCCGTCGTCGTCTGAATACAGGAAGACCGTGACGGCGCGGCCGTCAAAATAGCGCCGGTCGCCTTCCAGTCTGGACACCCGGTGGAAGGCCAGGGGGATGATGATGCGGCCGCTGCTCAGCCGCTGCACCCGGTGGTTGTTGATGACGTAGAGGCCCTCTCCCCGGTGGAAGGAGCACTGGCGGGGCGGGTCAAAGCTTTGCCCCTCGTCCCTGGAGCGGGACAGCCACACCTGGTTGGCCCAGGGGCTGGCCTTCACCAGGTAGTACAGGCCCAGGTCCCCGTTGGCCATGCGCAGGAGGCTGCAGCTCATCACGTTGTCCACGCCGAACTGCCTGCCGGTGATGAGGGTGCGGGGCTCAGACCAGCTCTCCCCCTCGTCATAGGAGGTGATGCCCAGGATGTCCGAGGGGGCGTCGTCGATCCAGTCCCCCAAAAAGCGGCTCCACACAAAGAGGATGCCGCCGTCCTTCAGCCGCAGGAAACTGCCCTCGCTCTGCCTTGTGATCTCGCCCCCCGGGGGAAGCAGCAGCACGGTTCTTCGCTTGCTGTGTTTCATATGCCCTCCTTCAAGTGTAGCCCCTGGACAGGGGCGGCAGGCCCCAGGCGCCAAGCGGTCATGACGGCGCGTCTGGGCAAGGGTTCATTGGTATAGGCCTTGCTTTTTGATGTAGCGGGCCACCGGCCCGGGCACCAGGTGAGACACGGGCTGGCCGCTTGCCGCCAGTTCCCGCACCCGGGTGGAGGAGATGTCCGGCCCCGCCTGGGTCAGCAGCTGGCTATTCAGGCCATAATCAGCGTGGAGCTTGCCCATGAACCAGTGAATCTCCTCCAGGTTGTTTCCCGGCCTGGGCACCACCAGCATCCTGCACAGGGTGGCCACCTTCCAGGCGGTCTTCCAGGTGGGAAACTGCAGCAGGGTGTCGGTGCCGATGATGTAGTACAACTCCCGGCTGCTGTCTTCGTTGATGAGGGCAATCAGGGTGTCCACGGTGTAGGTGCGGCCGGGGCGACGCAGCTCCATGTCGCTGACAGTGAACTGCGGCCTGCCGGCGATGGCCAGTTCCACCATGTGGAGGCGGTCGGCCCCCGAAGCCCCCGGGGTTTTGTGGGGCGGGTCCCCGTCCGGCAGGAACAGGACGCTGTCCAGCCCTGCTTCCGTATAGGCGGCCTCCGCCACGGATACATGCCCCAGGTGGATGGGGTCGAAGGTGCCGCCCAAAATGCCAAGCCGCATGTCTGCCCTCCCGGTTTTGCTGCTTTGATTATA
>DAITOE010000287.1:0-1751 GCA_036834245.1 Clostridia bacterium
TGCCCCTTTTGAACAACTTAATCGCCCTGGGGGATGATTTTGAAGGGGTGGCCCTGCTGCAGACCATGCAGGAGGCGGTGCTGGAAGCCTTTCTGCCGGCCTTTGTCAGCGTCCTGATGCAGCTGCGCCAGCAGGAGGATGCGGTGTTCGGCAACGAATACAGCCTCAAGGTGGCCTTTGCCAGCTTCCTGTCCATCTGCGCGCTGCTGTTTGCGGCGCTGGGCCGCCGGGACCGGCGGGAGGAGGCCCTGCCCCTGCTGCGGGCCGCCAGGCGGCACCTGGAGGCTGCCCTGGGGCTGCGGGCCGGCGCCCTGGTCATCATCGAAGCAGAGGAATTTGAGCGCTTGAAAAGCCGACTCAGCCTGGGCTGAGAGGCTTCCCCGGCAGCCCCTTTGCTTGCATGGGCAGACGCTTCACGTTATAATCATACAATCTGGACGAAGGGAGAGGGCTATGATCCGACGGGTTTTTGTGCTGATCCTTGCTGTTTGCGCGCTGTTGCTGACGGCGCAGGCAAGTGAGTCTGTGATGACGCCCATCCCCCCCGCCCATGCGGTGCCGCCCCATGTGCAGGCGGTGCTGGACACCGCCATTAGCGAACTGGGCTACACCGAGCAGCGGGACGGCACCACCAAATACGGGGAATGGTATGGCAACCCCAAGGCGGAATGGTGCGCCGAGTTTTTGTGCTGGTCGGTAGCCCAGGCGGAAGCCCAATTGGACCAGAAGCTGCTGGAGGTGAAGTTCCCCCTGTACGGGGCCACCAACATCGGCCGGAACTGGTTTTTGAAGCAGGGACGCTATATCGCCCGCACCGGTTTCATCTCCGGCTGGGGCAGCCAGTGGTACATCGGCGACAGCAGCCAGATGGAAAAAAACAGCTACATCCCGGAGCCTGGCGACTGGGTGTTCTTTTCCTATACCCCTTCCGGGGACACCACCCATGTGGCGATGGTGGAGATGAGCCTGAAGGATGAAGCCGGCCAGGTCTATGTCCAGGTCATCGAGGGCAACATGCCCGACAAGGTGCAGCGGGCCCAGTACAGGCTGGACGACTGGCGCATCCAGGGCTACGGCACGGTGCACGAGCTGGCAGACATTGTGCTGCGGGGCGGCATCGAGAGCGAGAAGGTCCGCAAGCTGCAGGAGAACCTGGCCATCATCGGCCTGTTGAACCAGCAGGACGTGCACGGCCAGTACAACAACGCTACCCAGGAAGCGGTGCGCAGTTTCCAGTCCATGAAGCAGCTCACCCAGACAGGCATCGCCAACCAGCAAACCCAGCTGGCCCTGCATGAGTACGCCGCCCACTTCATGATGAACCACACCGAGTTTTGGACCGTGGACGGCAGCTTGTAGAAAACAGGAGATGCGATCATGCGCGATCAGGTACTGATATTGAATTTTGAGGGCTCCTATTCTGCCGCCATTGCAGCCAAGCTGCGGGCGGAGAAAATTTCTGCCCGGATTTTGCCGGGGAACACCACCGCCGAACAAATCCTTGGGGAAGAAGCCCTGGGGGTGATCCTGTCCGGCGGCACCAGCGGCGAGATTCCGGTGGACCTGGACGGCCAGCTGCTGCGCTCCGGGATGCCCGTCCTGGCCCTGGGCAGCACGGTGCCCGCCGTCACCGCCCTCCTGGGCGGCCAGGTGCAGGAAACCCTCCAGGTGAACGACGTGGACACCCTCACCTTCCTGCCCTCCAAAATCACCGACGGCCTCCTGGAATCCGAGCGCATGTTCGGCACCAT
>DAITOE010000288.1:0-1727 GCA_036834245.1 Clostridia bacterium
TCAAGCAGTTTGGCCGGGGCACCGTGATGAAACTGGGCGAGCAGGCCAAGATGCAGGTGGACGTCATCCCCACCGGCTGCATCGAATTGGACATGGCCCTGGGCGTGGGGGGCATTCCCCGCGGTCGCATCATTGAGGTCTTTGGCCCGGAATCCTCCGGCAAAACCACCGTGGCCCTGCACCTCATCGCTGAAGCCCAGAAGCTGGGCGGCCTGGCGGCCTTCATCGACGCTGAACACGCCCTGGACCCCGCCTATGCCCAGCGCCTGGGGGTCAACATCGACGAGCTCTACGTCTCCCAGCCCTCTACCGGCGAGGATGCCCTGGAGATTGCCGAGGCCCTGGTGCGCTCCGGCGCCATTGACATCGTGGTCATCGACTCCGTGGCCGCCCTGGTGCCCCGGGCCGAGATCGACGGCGAGATGGGCGACACCTTCGTGGGCCTCCAGGCCCGGATGATGAGCCAGGCCATGCGCAAGCTGGCCGGCGTCGTGTCCAAGACCTCTGCCATCGCCGTCTTCATCAACCAGCTCCGGGAAAAAGTGGGGGTCATGTACGGCAGCCCCGAAACCACCCCTGGCGGCCGGGCCCTGAAGTTCTACGCCTCCGTGCGCCTGGACGTGCGCCGGGCCGAGCAGCTCAAAAACGGCACCGAGGTGGTGGGCAACCGCACCAAAATCAAGGTGGTGAAAAACAAGGTGGCGCCGCCCTTCCGGGTGGCCGAGTTCGACCTCCTCTACGGCTATGGCATCAGCCGGGAGTCCTCCATCCTGGACATGGCCGTGGAGCACGACATCGTCCAGAAATCCGGCGCCTGGTTCTCCTACAAGGATATGCGCATCGCCCAGGGCCGGGACAACGCCCGGAAATACCTGGTGGACAACCCGGAAACCACCAAGGAGATCGAGGCCGCCGTCCGCGCCATCCTGAGGCCGGATGAAAGCAAAACCGAAGGCGAGAACGAAGGGAACACCGATGTCGAGGACTGAGCCCGACAGCCTACATTGAAGGAGCCGGCAGGCTCCTTTTTCGTTGGGGAGGAAGTACGGGAGGATATGAGAACGCCGGGGAAGGGCATTTTGGAAAATGCCCCTCCCCTAAAACTGTTTGAATGGGGTATGTAACTGTTGATTCCCAAAAACACCCATGAAAAAAACTGCCCCGGATTGGAGCAGTTTCAAGTCTGATGTGATGATGGTTCAGTGAATCGTGCGTATTTTGTTCAGGGGCAGCAGCACCAGGCTGGCCTTGCCCACAATCATGTCCCTGGAGATGGGCCCCACGTCCTGGGAGCGGCTGTCGTGGCTGCTGGCCCGGTTGTCCCCCATCACCATGTACTGGTTGTCTCCCAGCACCCTGCGGGGATAGTCCATCCGGGCGGGGTAGTCGATGAAGTCCTCCGCCACCGCCTGGTCATTGACATACAACACGCCGTTTAACACCGCCACGCTGTCCCCGGGCAGTGCCACCAGGCGCTTGACGAACAGCTCGTGCTGCACAAAGGCCAGGTCCAGGGGTGCCCCCAGGTGCAGGTTCACCGCCTTGTTCCGGTTGGGGAAGCGCACAATCACCACATCCCCCCGCTGCAGCTTGTTCAGCAGCACCGCCGGCTTGGTCACCAGCACAATCTCCCCGTCCTGCAGGGTTTCCAGCATGCTGCGGCCATCCACCCGGATGGGCTCGGCCAGCAGTGCCCGGAAGGTCATGGCGATGACCACTGCCAGCAG
>DAITOE010000289.1:0-1706 GCA_036834245.1 Clostridia bacterium
TAAACTGCTTCACCTACATGGGGGAGCTGGGCCGGATGACCCAGTTCAAGGACAAGTCCAAAAAGCACAGTGACAACATCAACGCGGGGCTCTTCACCTACCCGGTGCTCATGGCGGCGGACATCCTGCTGTACCAGACCGACCTGGTGCCGGTGGGGGCCGACCAGAAGCAGCACCTGGAAATCACAAGGGACATCGCCCAGCGCTTCAATGCGCTGCACCCCGGGGTCTTTGTGGTGCCCGAGCCCTACATCCCCAAAGCCACCGCCAAGATCATGAGCCTGACGGAGCCGGAGAGCAAAATGTCCAAGTCCGATCCGGAGGACAGCCTGATCTCCATGCTGGACAAGCCCGAGGATGTGCGCCGCAAGCTGCGCCGCGCCGTGACGGATTCCGACGGCGAGATCCGCTTTGACCCGGAAAACAAACCTGGCGTCAGCAACCTGCTGTCCATCCTCTCTGTCCTGTCCGGGGAGAAGATGGACGCGCTGACAGACCGCCTGTCCGGCCAGGGCTACGGCAAGCTGAAGGAGGAGACGGCAGAGGCGGTGGTGGCCACCCTGCAGCCCATCCAGGCCCGCTACCAGCAGCTGATGTCGGACAAGGCCTATATGGCAGAAACCTTAAAAACCAACGCGGAGCGGGCCCAGCGCCTGGCCCTGCGCACCCTGCGCAAGGTCCACAAGAAGCTGGGCCTCTACCAGCCCTGAGGTCATGATGAAACGCCTGATGCCCTTCCCGGGCAAAACACCCTATCCCAGGGAAATCCGCCTGTGGTCGCCGGAGGGCAGCCCCCGGGCCGTGGTGCTGATTTCCCATGGCATGGCCGAGCAGATCGACCGCTATGACCGGTTGGCTCAACGCCTGAACCAGGAGGGCATCCTGGTGGCCGGCTACAACCACCTGGGCCACGGGGCGGAAGCCCCGGTTCTGGGCTGGTTTGCAGCCCAGGACGGCTGGGGCCAGGCGGTGCAGGATCTCAATGCTGCCATGACCTGGCTGGCCGGCCAGGCGCCGGGATTGCCCCGGGTGCTGCTGGGCCACAGCATGGGCAGCTTTCTGGCCAGGGAGTATGCCCTGCGCTATCCCACGGGCCTGGACGCCCTGGTGCTGTGCGGCACCAGCTGGTTTTCAAAAGCCCTGGCCAGGCCGGCGCTGCTGGTCGCCCGCCTGCAAAAAGCCCTGGGCAAGGGCAGGCAGCCCTCCAAATTGCTGGACAAGCTGGCCTTCTCCACCCACAACAAGCCCTTTGAGAAAGACGGCAACACCGCCTTTGACTGGCTCAGCCGGGATGAGGCGGAGGTGCGCAAGTATGTGGCGGACCCCTACTGCGGCTTTGTGTTCACCACAGGCGGCTTTTATGACCTGTTTTCAGGCCTGTATGCCCTGACAGATTTGTCAAGGCTCAAGGCGATCCCCGCCAGCTTGCCCATTTACATCATTTCAGGGGACAGGGACCCCGTGGGCAAGATGGGGCTGGGGGTGAAGGCGGTGTACCGGCAATATCAGGATGCAGGCGTGACGGATGTACACATGAAGCTGTACCCAGGCGCACGGCATGAGTTATTCAACGAAACCAACAAAGAAGAAGTCATGGATGAGCTGACGGCCTGGCTTATGGGGCGGGTGTCATCCAGGGAAGGGAGCCCGTCATGAAGCCATATCCCGGAGATATCACCAATGTTCACGGCATCCGCGTGGGGCAG
>DAITOE010000290.1:0-1687 GCA_036834245.1 Clostridia bacterium
TCTGGGCGATGAAGATGGTGCCCGCCCCCAGAAAACCGATGCCGCTGATGACCTGGGCGGAAATGCGGCCCATGGAGATGCTCACATCCCGGGTGCCCATGGCATCCACCGTGCTGATGAGCAGGCCTTCCAGCACTGCCACAATGGCGGAGCCCAGACAGACCAGGCTGTGGGTGCGCATGCCCGCCGGCCTGTTTTTGTATTCCCGCTCGATGCCGATGACGCAGCCCACGGTCAAGGCTGCGATGATGCGGATCAAGACCTCATGCCAGGCGACTGCCTGTGGCGATATCAAAAAATCCAATGAACATTCCCCTTTTGCTACAGTTGATGCGTGTGCATGTATCTTTGATGTAAACGGTCACATTTTATCACAGTTTCTGCGGTTGCCGCAAGCAAAACAAAGTTTGAGCGCGCAATCCGTGGTAAGATGAACGCGGAGGGATTGGACATGAAACAAGCCTGGCTGGTGGTGAACGCCTTTTTGCAGGGGGGCTCTTTTTTCAAGATGGAGCAGGTCCTGCTGGAGGCCGCCCGGGATCAAGGGATGCACTTGATAACAAAAACCAATGCTGACTTCATCAGGGAGAGCAGCCTTCTTGATGCGCCGCCGGCTGCACTGTTTTTTGACAAGGACATCAAGCTGGCTGCCCGGATGGAGCAAACAGGCATGCGCCTGTTCAACAGCGCGGATGCCATCGCCGTCTGCGATGACAAGACTTTAACCGCCCTTGCCATCGACAAGGCCGGGCTGCCCCAGCCCAAAACCATTCTGTGCCCCATGACCTACCCGGGCATTGGCTATGAAGGCCCGCCATTCCTGCACCAGGTGATTGATGAACTGGGCCTGCCCCTGGTGGTGAAGGAAGGCAAAGGCTCCTTTGGCCAGCAGGTGTACCTGGTGAACAGCCTGGAGGAACTGGACAGGCTGGTCAGGCGCCTGGGCGCTACTGAAATCCTCTTCCAGCGCTTCATTCAGGAGGCCGCAGGCACTGACCTGCGGCTGTATGTGGTGGGCGGTGATGTGGTGGCCAGCATCCGCCGGGTCAACACCCAGAATGATTTCCGTGCCAACCTGGAAAACGGCGCCACCGCCCATCCCTATTCCCCCAACCCGGAGGAAGCCCGGCTGGCCCTGGCCGCCTGCGACGCCTGTCAGACGGATTTTGCGGGGGTGGACCTGCTGCAAAGCCGGGACGGCCCCCTGGTGTGCGAGGTCAATTCCAATGCCCATTTCCTGGGGCTGATGGCGGTGACCGGCAGGAACCCGGCCCGGCACATCGTCAACCTCTTGAAGGAGGCCCTATGAAAACCATCTGGCTGGTGTATGAACAGGAGAATGTGCAACGAAACCAGTTCTTTATCGACCAGTGGCAGCTGGCCGGCCAATCGCAAAACGCCAGGATTCAGCTGGTGCTTTTTGAAGACCTGATGATGGGCATCCGCCAGGGGCAGCCCTTCCTCGCCCATGCCCAGGGCCTGGCTTTGCCGGATGCAGCCGTCATGCGCTTAAACCAGCCCCTGCTCAGCGCGCAGTTTGAACACCTGGGCATCCCGGTTTTCAACGATGCCAGGGTGGCGCGGATCTGCAACGACAAGCGCCTGACCCATCAATTGGTCAGCAGCATCGCCCCTTCCATGGACACCGTGTTTTTGCGTGGCGACGAAGGCACCTCCCCCCTGCCCT
>DAITOE010000291.1:0-1687 GCA_036834245.1 Clostridia bacterium
AATCCTGCATCAGGTCCGAGGACAGGGCATTGTACGGGTCAGAGCCCCCCTGCCCGCCTAAAAACAGGGATAGATAGCTTCCCACGGTATGGGTGGCCACCTCCATGCGGGGTTGGAGGATGCTGACCCCCCGCATGGTCCCCTGGTGTTCCATCCGCTGCTGGAGAGGGTGCTGCATCGCGCCAATCATGCGAAGGGCGCTGCCTGGAGGCAGGATGGTATCGCTGTCCAGTGTGATCACATAGCGATAATGGCCCTGGAGCGCGGAGCGGGGGCAGGAGCAATAGGTGAAGGTGTCCTCAATGGGCCTGCCATCAATGATGCGCAGCAAGGTCTCCAAACCGCCCCGTTTGCGCTCCCGGCTCATAAAGACACTGTCCCGGGCATTGAAGGTTCTGGCACGCTGCATGTACAGAAAGGTGTGGCCGCTGTCCTCGGCCAGCGCTTGTACCGCCGTGGCGGCTGTGGACACAATGTCTTCGTCGGTGTTTAGGGTGCCGGTGAGGCTGTCCTGGTAGTCCCCAAGGAGGAGGAAGTGTAATCGCGGGTCGGGGTTGGCCTGATGCAGCACAGACAGGTGCTTGATCATGGCCAGGGCATGTTCCTTATCGGTGAGCAGCGTGGGACATACCACCAGGGTTTGCTGATCCCCGCTCAACTGTTCTATCAGAAGACGGGGAACCATTTTGGGCCTGATCCACCGCTGACACAGCCTGGCAGCAAGCTGCTGGAAGGGATACAGGGTCACAACCCCCAGCGGCAGGAGAAGAAAAGGGGACATGCCCCAGAGAAAAGGAAGGCCCATCGCTATGAGAAACACCAGCCAGCAGGCGGCCCGATACAGGCTGATGGCGTGGGCAATGGCGTAGAGATAGACTTTTGATAATGGAGACTGGGCATTGAGATGTTCAAAGAGAGCCGCTCGCCCTTTGTCCAGCAGGTAGTATCCCACATGGGACTCCAGGCTGTCTGTGCCGCTACTGGTGAGGGAAAGGATGGCGGAGCAGACGCTCAGTTCCTTCCGACCCGTCAGGCGGCTGATATGGACCACCCGGCTGCGGTAGTAGGAACGGCTTTCCGCATCCATCAGGGGGTAGATGCTGTCATGCATCAGTTCGTCATGAACCAGGCTCATGTTTTCGCAAAGCTTGTGCCAAGGCAGGTTGGCAACGACCCTCAGCGATGTGATGGCATTGCCCACCCACAGTCTGTTCTCCGTTTGCCGGTCATGCTCCAGTTGCGCGACTTGCTCAGTCTGGTGGTTCAAAGAGGCGATGTGCTTGTCCAGCCAAGCCACGGCTATGGGTTCCTCACTGGTGCGCAGAAGGGATAGGAGCCGCTCCAAAAAGGTGGTGCTGTGCTTGCAGGACTCAAAGCGGCGCATGGCGGCAGCCTCATGCTTCTGCTGCAGTTCCTTGGTGAAAAGCTCTGCCGCTCCCCATTCCTGTTGCTGTTGAGTGCACAGCAGGATCATCTCGTGCAGAACGCTTAGCAGGGCGGCCTTCAGGGCCAAGGGAAGACAGTTGATCTCATCAACAGTCATGGGTTCCCGCTGCTGCCAGGCGGACACGGCTTTTTGTAGGGTTTCCACCTGCAGATCCGCGTTGCTGTGGCCGATCAATTCCTTGGCAAAACGGAAGATTCGGACCTCTCCTCCGCTATCCCTGGGAAGCAAGGGCGAACCTTT
>DAITOE010000292.1:0-1680 GCA_036834245.1 Clostridia bacterium
CCCACTGACGACCAGGAGCTTGCGGAAGCGGTGGACAAGCTGATCGACTTCCTCAAAGCCAAAGAGATTATATAAGGAGGCCTAAATGACACATCAAGGCGTATGGACCATTGCGGAAGCCCATGAAGGCAAAATAAGAACCGTATCCTACGAACTGCTGGCCCGCGGCCGCAAGCTGGCTGATGACCTGGGCCAGGAATTGGTTTCCGTCCTGATCAGCGGCAAAGTGGAGGAGAGCGAGCTTCAGACCCTCATCGCCCGGGGCGCTGACCGCGTGCTGGTGGTGTTTGACGAATGGCTGGACAGCTTCATCGCAGAAACCTACTCCAACATCCTCTGCGAGATGATTCAGGAGCGCCGCCCGGAAATCGTGCTGGCGGCCGCCACCTTCAACGGACGCACCCTGCTGCCTCACGCCGCGATGCGCCTGCATGTGGGGCTGACGGCGGACTGCACGGGCCTAGCCATTGACCCCAACACCCGCGACCTGCTGCAAACCCGGCCCGCCATTGGCGGCAATATCCTGGCCACCATCAAGTCCCCGGATCATCGGCCCCAGATGGCCACCGTACGCCCCAAATCCACCAAACCCCTGGATAAGGACGAAAATCGCAAGGGGGAGATTGAGCATGTTCCCTTCCGCACCAGCCTGGTGGACAGCCGGGTGAAACGCCTGGCCGTCCGTGAGGACGAAGGAGAAGACGTGAACATCCAGGAAGCGGATGTGGTGGTCGCAGGCGGACGCGGCATGAAGAAGGCGGAGAACTTTAAGCTTCTCCACACCCTGGCCAAGGCCTTGGGAGGCGTGGTGGGCGCGTCCCGGGACGCGGTGGACCGCGGCTGGGCCAAGTACCCCCAGCAGGTGGGCCTCTCCGGCAAAACCGTCACGCCCAAGCTCTATGTCGCGGCGGGTGTATCCGGCTCCATCCAGCATCTGGCCGGCATGAAAACCTCAGACAACATCATCGCCATCAACACCAATGAGGACGCGACCATCTTCCAGGTCGCCGACTTTGGCATCGTCGGGGACCTTTTTGAGGTCCTGCCTCTGCTGAACAAGAAGCTGGAAGAGGAGGTTTCAAAATGAACTACGGACGCATTACACCGGAGATTATCAAAGCGCTGGAGGACATCGTAGGCGCCCGCAACATCATCCGGGATGAAGAGGCAATGGCCCCCTATTCCCATGACGAAACACCGGCAGACCAATACGGCGTGATGCCTGGCGTAGTGGTCACCCCCACCACCACCCAGCAGGTGGCAGCACTTGTGAAGCTGGCCAACAGGCATCTTATTCCCGTCACCCCCCGGGGCGCTGGGTCCGGGCTGTCCGGCGGCGCCATCCCGGTCTACGGCGGGATTCTCCTGTCCGTGGAAAAGATGAACAAGGTGCTGGAAATCGACAAAGCCAACATGATGATCGTGGTGGAGCCTGGCCTTGTCACCAATGAGATCAACGATTTGGTGGCTGATCAGGGGCTCTTCTTCGCCGGATACCCCATGAGCCTTGAGTCTTGCTTTGTGGGCGGCAACATCGCGGAGAACGCGGGCGGCGGCAAGGCGGTCAAGTACGGCGTGACCGGCCAGTATATCATGGGCATGGAGTTGGTCACCCCGGAGGGAGAAGTGGTAATGCTGGGCGGCAAAAATGTCAAGGACGTCACCGGCTATGACCTGAAG
>DAITOE010000293.1:0-1669 GCA_036834245.1 Clostridia bacterium
ACCTGCAGGTACTGGGGCAGCCGGGTCAGGCACAGCCCCACGATGCTCTCCGCCGCCTTCATGGCATCCTGCCGGTGTTCAAAGAAGAAGTCGCTGCCCTTCTCGTTCATAAGGGGGGCTTCGCCCTGGTTGATGCGGTGGGCGTTCACCACAATCATGCTGTCCTCCCCCTGGCGGAAGATCTCCGTCAGGCGCACCTGGGGCAGGCTGTCCATGCTCAGGATGTCCGCCAGCACGTTGCCCGGGCCCACGGAGGGCAACTGGTCCGCGTCACCCACCAGGATCAGCCGGGTGCCGGGCTGCAGGGCCTCCAGGAGGCTGCGGGTCAGGAACACGTCCATCATGGACACCTCGTCCACGATCAGGCAGTCGCAGTCCAGGGGGTTTTCCCGGTTCACCTGAAACTGTCCCTCCTCGCCGGAATACTGGAGCAGCCGGTGGATGGTGCTGGCCTCCTGGCCGCAGGCCTCGCTCATGCGCTTGGCAGCCCGGCCCGTAGGCGCGGCCAGCATGATGTTGGCCTTTTTGCCCAGCACGTGGATGATGCAGTTGATCAGGGTGGTTTTCCCGGTGCCCGGGCCCCCGGTGATGACAGTGAAGCCGTGCTGCGCCGCGGTGGTCACCGCCTGGCGCTGGGTTTTGCTGAAGCGGATGTGGTGGCGGGCCTCAAAATCCGCGATGCTGGCCTTGACATGCTGGGGGAAGAACTGCTGGGAGGTGCCGCACAGGGCCAGCAGGCGGCCGGCTACGTCGATTTCCGCCTTGCGCATGCTGGGCAGGGACACAAAGCGGGTGTCCCCGATGAGGTCGGAAAACAGGTGCTTGTTCAAGGTCATCCCGTCCAGCAGGCGCCTGATTTCCGGCTTCGGGGCGTTCAGCAGCCCTGCCGCCTTTTGAATCAGCTCATCCTCCGGCAGGCAGGTGTGCCCGCTGCCCCCGGCTGCCTCCTGCAGGGCATGCTTGATGCCGGCCTGGAGGCGGAAAACGCTGTCCTCCGGGATGCCCAGGGACAGGGCGATGCGGTCTGCAGTCAAAAAACCCACCCCCTGGACGTCGTCAATCAGGCGGTAGGGGTTGTCCCGGATCAGGGTCTCCGCCTGCTCCCGGTACACCTTGTGGATCTTGGCGGACAGCCCGGGGGAGATGCCGTACTGCTGCAAAAAGATGTAGGTGCTGCGGCTGGCCTGCTGGGCTAAGAAGCTCTCCGCAATCTGGCGGCTTCTGATCTTGCCAATCTTGGGCACCTCGGTGAGGCGTCCGGGCTGGGTGCTGAGCACCTCCAGGGTGTCCTTGCCGAAGGTGGCCACAATCAGCCGGGCGGTGGAGGGCCCCACCCCCTTGATGAGGCCGCTGCCCAGGTATTTTTCGATGGCGCCCAGGGTCTTGGGGGTTTCAATGCGCAGGC
Organism: Clostridia bacterium; assembly: GCA_036834245.1. Lineage (GTDB taxonomy): Bacteria > Bacillota > Clostridia > Christensenellales > Aristaeellaceae > UBA6115. The sequence goes on from DAITOE010000293.1 coordinate 1,406, forward strand.
TGGACATCTTGAACTGGCGTCCGTACTGGGGATGCTCCACATACACCCCTTCCATGACCACGGCTTCGCCGTCCATCACCTCCGGCATGTTGCCGGTGACGGTGATCTGGCCTTCCGCGGTTTTCACGCTGATGACGCTGTAGCCATTGTCCTCGTTGCGGAACATCGTGCCCGCGGTGGTGCCCCTCAATGTGTCCATTGCCCCTCCATTTCCGCACACATTATATCAGCCCCCGGGGGTCAAGTAAAATGCAGGCCACTGAA
>DAITOE010000294.1:0-1657 GCA_036834245.1 Clostridia bacterium
AAAGCTCACTTCCTCGTGGTTGGCAAACACCGCCACCGGGCCCTTGGGGGCGGGGGTGAAGAAAGCATTGATTGCTTCCTTTGAAGCCAGGGTCTGCCATTCCTGGGCTGCGATATCGGGGGTTTCCGCCAGGGCCTGACCCTTTTTGGCGGCCAGGCGGGTCACCCGCTGGGTGGCGGCATTGAGCTGGTATTTCTGCAGGGCGGGGATGCCTGCAGCCAGGTTCTCCAGGGTGGTGTCCTTCAGGGCGATGGTCACCGGCACATCCCGCTTGATGGTGGCCAGCTCCCGGCTCATCAGGGCCTGCTCCCGGTGTTCCCGCAGGCGCTCGCCCAGTTTGCCTTTAATGTTGTCAGCGTTTGCCAGCACATTGTCCAGGCTGCCGTATTCCGTGAGGAGCTTTACGGCGGTCTTCTCGCCCACCCCGGGCACCCCGGGGATGTTGTCGCTGGGGTCGCCCATCAGGCCCTTCCAGTCGGTCACCTGCTCGGGGCTCACGCCAAAGGCTTCCTTGACCCCGGCCGGGTCATAGATCACGGTTTCAGAGATGCCCTTTTTGGTGAACAGCATGTGGACGTCCTCGTCCACCAGCTGCAGGTCATCCTTGTCCCCGGTCAGGATCAGGGAGTGGATGCCCTTTTGCTTGCACTGCAGGGAGATGGTGCCGATGAGGTCATCCGCCTCGTAGCCCGGCAGGCTCATCACCCCCAGGCCCATGGCGGTCAACACCTCCCGGATGACGTCAAACTGGGGGATCAGCCGGTCCGGCATGGGGGCGCGGCCCTCTTTATAGGCTTTAAAGGTCTCGTGCCGGAACACGGGACCATGTTCATCAAACAATACAATGCAATACTGGGGTTGAATGTCCTCAAAGGCCTTGAGCAGCATGCTCAGAAAGCCGTGGACCGCATTGGTGGGCACGCCGGCAGCATCCATGTCCGGCAGGCCGAAAAAGGCCCGGTACATCAGGCTGTGGCCATCCACCAGAATACAGGTTTCCCGCATACAATCACCTCCCGCCCATTGTACCATAGCCGCAAACCGGTGCCAAACACCCGGCCGTCTTGTGCCCTGCGGGACATGCTGTTATCCTGAAGCCAGCAAGCAGGAGGGAATCATTCCATGCATTACTACCACTGCTCCCCCCAGCCGGGGCTCACCGTTTTGAGCCCCCAAAAGCGCAATCATTTTGAGGCCAGGGAGGCCGTTTACCTGACCAGCCTTTTGCCCATGGCCCTGATGTACGGCATCCGCCACTTTGAATACACCTATGGCTATCATTGGCAGGATGGCAAGCCTGGAGGGATGTACTATGAGGAATACTTCCCGGATGCCCTGCGCAGCCTGTATGCCGGCCAGGCGGCCTCCCTGTACATCTGCCAGGCGGGAAACTATGAAACCACCAAAAAACCCAATGAGCACATCAGCTTTCAGCCCGTCAAGGTGCTGGAAGAAATCCGCATCCCGGATTTGCTGGCGGCCCTCCTGGAGCAGCAGCGGCTGGGCTTTCTTGAGATTCGCTATTTTCACCAACTATCAGAAAAAATGAAGGCCTGGATCCGCAGGGCGGAGGCGGACACCATCCTGCAGCACAACCTGCTGCACAGCCCCGGCCCTTTTGCAGACTTCATGCGAAGCCATTATCCTGACAGCTGGG
>DAITOE010000295.1:0-1653 GCA_036834245.1 Clostridia bacterium
CCAGCGAAATCAGCCTGCGCACCGCCATGACGGAGAACTTCCTCATCATGGACATCACCGACCCCGCCCGGGTGCGGATGGTGGGGGAGATGGACCGCTTCACCGTGCCCATGCTGCTGCATGAAAACGCCATCTACCTCCACGAGGGGGTTCAATACCAGGTGGAAACCCTGGATTTTGACGCCTGCAAGGCCTTCATCCGCCGGGTGAATGTGGATTACTACACCGATGCGGATTTAAACGTCAGCTTAAGCCTCCTGGACATCGACCAGCAGGCGGAGAACGCCGCCCACGGGGAGGTGAAGGTGACCAGCCTGGTGAAGATTTTCAAAAAGATGAAATTTGACACCGGGGAATCCCTGGGCTACGGGCCGGTGCGGCTGCCGGAGACCGACATGCACACCACCGCCATGTGGCTTACCCTGCCGGAGCGGGTCACCGGGGACTTCAGCAACGACGCCCTGCAAAACGGCATGCTGGGCATCGCCAATTTGCTGCGCATCGTGGCCCCCCTCTACCTGATGTGCTCCCCACGGGACCTGGCCATCAGCTACCAGGTGAAAAGCCCCTTCACGGACCTACCCACCCTGATCCTTTACGACAACTGCCCCGGTGGCATCGGCCTGTCGGAGAAGGCCTTCCTGATGCGCCGGATGCTGGTGGCCCATGCCAAAGGCGTGGCGGTGAACTGCGGCTGCGAGGCCGGCTGCCCCTCCTGCACCGGCCCTGTCAACCAGATTGGGGCAGGGGGCAAGCAGACCGCCATCACCTTGCTGGGCATCCTGGAGGGCCTGCTGGTCCAGGCCCCGGAGGTGTAGGATGCCGCCCCTTGAAGCCTACAAGCGCCAGCTGCCCTATACCTATGCCCTGGGGCTTTACCCCGCCCTGCAGGCCCTGGAGCAGGCGCCGCACCTGGTCAGCCGGGTGCTGGTTCACAGCAAACTGTCAGGGGAGGGGGCCGATGCCCTCTACGCCGCCTGTGCGCAGCACAAGATCCGCACTGAGCAGGCGGAGCGCCTGCTGAAAAAGCTCTCCGGCAAGGACAACTGCTTCGCCGCCGCCGTCTGCAACAAACAGCAGCATGATTTGGATCCATCAGGAAACCACCTGGTGCTGGTGCACCCCATGGACGCCGGCAACCTGGGCACCATCCTGCGCAGCGCCCTGGGCTTTTCCTTCCTGGACATCACCCTCATCACCCCCTGCGCCGACGCCTTTGATCCCCAGGTGATTAGGGCCTCCATGGGGGCCATCTTTTCCCTGCGCCTGTCAGAATTTGACAGCTTTGAAGCCTACCAAAACCAGGCAGGCCCGCGGAAGCTGTACCCCTTCATGCTGTCTGATGATGCCCTGCCCCTGTCAAAGGCCGTCCAGCACAAAAAAAGCCCCCACAGCCTGATTTTCGGCAATGAGGGCAGCGGTTTGCCAGCGGAATACGCAACCTGGGGTCAGTCCATCAAGATTGAACAGTCTGATGCGATTGATTCACTCAACCTGGCGGTCTCCGCAGCCATTGGCATGTACGCTTTTTCAAGCCTGTAAACCCAGGGGGTTCTTCCCCGGCACCCCCGCCTTCCGCGGGTATTTTTTATGGGTGGGCATGACCTTCCGAACCACCTGGATCAAATGGCTGCGGCCCGGCATCTTCAAATC
>DAITOE010000296.1:0-1646 GCA_036834245.1 Clostridia bacterium
CGCTCCCTGTCCAACCGGCCGGACCGGGCCCGCTTCATTTTCCCGGACATCACCCTGCCGCCCGGGGAGCGGGTGATTGTGTTTTGCGACAACACCAACCAGAACGAGGCTGGGAAGCCGCTGCACGCCAAGTTCAAGATTTCAAGCATCACCGCCAGCGTGTACCTGTTTGACACCAACGGCTTTGTGATGGACAAGGTGGAGGACACCCCCACCCTCAACGCCAACGAGTCCTTCGCCCTGATGGCAGACGGCGCCTTTGCCAAGACGGACTTTTACTCCCCCGGCTTCCCCAACACCGAGGAGGGCCACAGGGCCTACATGGCCAGCTACCTGGTGGAAACCGGCAAGCTGGTGATTAACGAGGTCTGTCCAGCACCCCGCAGCGGCCTGCGGGATGAGGATGACGAGCTGTCCGACTGGATTGAGCTGAAAAGCAACAGCGACGCGCCTATCGATTTGAGCAACATCGCCCTGTCGGACAACGAGGAGCGGCCTGTGAAGTGGGTGTTCCCGGAGGACGCGGTCATCAAGCCCCGGGGCTACTACATCGTGTTCGCCTCCGGCAAGAACCGGGAAAACGCAGGCGGCATCCCCCACACCAATTTTTCCCTGGCCGGCGAGGGTGAAACCGTCACCCTGTCCACTGTGCACGGGCAGCTGCTGGACCGGATTACCTATCCCAATATGCCGGTGGATCATTCCTACGGCCGGGATGAGGAAACCGGGGACTGGCGGATGTTTGACATCCCGACCCCCGGCGTCTCCAATGACAAGGTGGGCTTTCAGAAGGCAGACGAGTACATGCGGGCCATCAACCCGCACAAGATCTATATTTCTGAGGTCATGAGCAGCAATGACAGCGTCCACCCCACCGCGGGCGGCCCTTTTTCCGACTGGGTGGAAATTGTCAGCTACAGCGACCGGGTGGAGGACATCAGCGGCTGGGGGCTGTCTGACAGCCTCACCTGGCCCCGCAGGTGGACCTTTCCCCAGGGCACCAGCATCTGGCCCGGGGAATACAAGGTCATCTACCTGGACAAGAGCCAGAACCCCGGCAGGGACGCCGCCATGCTGCGGGCCAATTTCGCCGTCAAACGTGCAGGTGGCGAGGTGATGAGCCTGTCAAATGCAGATGGCAGGGTGCTGGACCGGATCGTCACTCCCATGATTCCCACCGACATTTCCTACGGCAGAAGTCAGGGAAACAGCGGTTTTTTTTATTTTGAGGCCCCCACCCCCGGCGGCCCCAACAACACCGGCTTCCTGGGCTATGCAGAGACGCCTGTGTTTTCCCTGCCCGGCGGCCTGTATCAGCAGGACATCCGCCTGGCCATTGAGGTCCCGGAGGGGACTGAGGTGCGTTTCACCACGGACGGCTCCATCCCCACCATCAACAACAGCCAGCTGTACCAGGAGCCTTTAAACATCTCCGACACCATGGTAATCAGGGCGCGGGCCTTCAAGGCCGGTTTGCAGCCTTCCTTCACCATCACCTCCACCTATGTGATGAAAACCTATTTCACCCTGCCCGTGGTCTGCCTGACCACCGACCCCATCGAGTTGTGGGACCCGGAAAACGGCATGCTGGCTATTGGCGAAGGGATTGACATCCTGCAGTACGAAAAAATCCCCTTTAAAAACCC
>DAITOE010000297.1:0-1637 GCA_036834245.1 Clostridia bacterium
TGATTTTATGCTCCTGCTGGAAGGCGCGCACCGCCTGGGTGGTGGCCCGGGTGTACTCATAGCCCACGTTGCTGTCGTAATGGCTGGTTTTCACCAGCATTTCCTGCAGGGCGTACACCGCGTCGCCGTAGTCGCCTTCCTTCATGTCGATGCCGTCAATGGGGGGCAGGGTCTTGGTGTAGACCAGCTTGTTCTTGCTGTTGCGCACCCGCTTTTCGAAGATCAGCTGCTGCAGTTCCGGCAGCGCAATGCCGGTTTCCCGCAGCCCGTTGCGCTTCTGGAAGGCCTTGGTGGCCGCAGTGGTGCCGGAGCCGAAGCTGCCGTCGATGCTGCCGCTGTAAAAGCCCAGTTCAGCAAGGGCATGCTGCAGCGCCCGCACGGCGCGGCCGGTGGCCCCGGGGGCCTGGGTGACATAGTTGACCCGGGCATCCTGGTTGATGTCCAGCACCTTCCCGTCCAGGTATTGCTCGGGGATGTTGATGAACTCCTTCACCACATAGCCCGTGTACTTGTTGCGGTAATTCACCTTCAGGTAGCCGCCGCTGTCCTCCATCACCGTCAGGGTAGCGCCCTGGGGGATGGTGAGGATGCGCATGCTGGAGGTGGAGGCCCGTTTGCGCAGGTTGACGGAGGCGGCCGCCGTGGTGTTGTAGGGGTAGGTGGCGGGGGCATCCGGGGTTTCAAAGGGCACGGAGGGGGTCACTTCCGGAAGCACGGGGTCCTGGGGGGGCTGGGTGGCGGTGGGGGCGCCGCTTTCCGCCTGAGCTTTCTCCAGGGCCTGGTAGGTCTTGGCGCCCACGATGCCGTCGCTGTTTAACTTGTGGTCCTTCTGGAAGGCCTTCACGGCGTTCTGGCTGCCCTGGCCGTAGATGCCGTCGATGTTGCCGCTGTAATATTTCAGGCTGGTCAGGAGGGTCTGCAGATGGGCAACGGCATCCCCCCGGTTGCCGGGGCGGATGGTGAGCCCGGGGATGGGGGCCAGGGTCATCACCTGGGTGGCCCGGCCGCGGCTGTTCTTGGGCTGGCCTTCATACAGCAGGTGCTGGGTGGCAGGGTCGGCGATGCTGCTGGCGTTTAAGCCGTTGCGTTCCTGGAAGGCCTTCACCGCGGAGGCGGTGCCGCTGCCGTATTTGCTGTCCACCTTGATGGTATAAAAGCCCAGCTCTAATAGCGCTTCCTGCAGGGCCTTGACCTCTGCCCCCTCGCTGCCGGAGGACAGGGTTTTGTAATTGACTGCCAACTTGGGGTCCAGGGGGTTTTCAATGCTGCCGGCTGTTTCCTGGCTGCTTAAAAAAGCGGAGACCACATAGCCCTTGCGGCCTTCGTACTCCACAATTTTATAGCTGCCGTCAGCGCCGGTGATCAACACCGCGTCCCCTTTGCGGATGACGGTCAGGATGGTGGCACTGGAGGAGGGCCGTGCGCGCAGGCGGACTGAATCCGTCGCGTAGGCTACGTAGGGAAAGCTCTCTCCCCATGCCCCCATGGTTGATACACAAAGAAGAGCGGCTGCAAACAGGCAAAGCGCTCGCTTCCATTTTCCTAACTTCATGGTGACCTCCGTCCTATGCCATGTATTCCTTGTCATGGTATGCCAAAAGCCTTGAATTGTCAACAAAATATTACAATTCGATGAA
>DAITOE010000298.1:0-1629 GCA_036834245.1 Clostridia bacterium
GCTTTCTGGATTTTGGCAGCCTGCGCCACCTGGCGGGCATCCTGCCTTACCTGGTGCTGCTGTTTTTCTGCGGCAGGGGCCTGCTGGGCCTTTTCAGCCTGCTGCTGCACAGGGAGCAGCTGTTTCAACTGCGGCAGCACGCCCAAAGTTGGCTGCGGATGAAATCCAGCGCCATGCTGTGCATCATCGCTGCATTTGCCCAGTTGCTGGCTCTGCTGGTGCTGCTATTGCTGGGGCAGGCGGGCCTGACTTCCGAGCTGCCCCAGCTGGCGCTGCTGGGCCTGGTGGTTCTGGTAAACATCTACCTGTTTCAGACCCTCACAAAGCATCCCTGCAGCCTGCTGCCCGGGCTGAAAGAAGGCCGCGGAAAGCTTGAAGCCGGCCAGGAAGACCAGGGGACATAAGGTCTAATAGCACAATCCCCGAGGGGCCAGAAACGCCCCACTGAATTGCCGCCCCATGTGTTGACAAAAAATGGCGCAGAATATACCATAGAAATACATTGTTAGCAGGACCCGGCCGCCCGGCCCGGTTTTGCTGAATTAAACAAGGAGGAAGTCTATGAGAATCCGTAAAACCCTGGTTTCCCTGTTGCTTGCTTTGGCCATGTTGCTGAGCATCGCACCCGTCCTGGCCGAAGGCACCGACACCCCGTTGGTGGTGGCCTACTCGCAGTTCAGTGAGAAGTTCAGCCCCTTCTTCAGTGAAACTGCCTACGACGCCGATGTTCAGGGGATGACCCAGATTTCCCTGATGACCACCGACCGCATGGGCGGCATCATCTACAACGCCATCGAAGGCGAGACGGTGCCCTATGCCGGCAAGGACTATGAGTACAAGGGTGCTGCCAACCTGGCTGTCAACTATGACAAGGAGAGCAACACCACCAAGTACACCGCCAAGATCCGGGAAGACCTGAAGTTCAGCGATGGCGAGCCCGTCACCGCAGACGACATCATCTTCACCTATTACACCCTGCTGGATCCCAGCTACACCGGCTCCAGCTCCCTGAGCTCCTACCCCATCGTGGGCCTGAAGGACTACCGCACCCAGACCACCACCGAAGTCTATGACAAATACGGCGCCATGGCTGATGCCATCTTTGAAGCCGGCGAAGACCACGAGTGGGCCGAGGGCGATGCCTGGACCAAGGAGCAGCAGGAAGACTTCTGGGCCAACGTGAACAAGAACTGGCGCGACGACGTCCAGGGCATTGTGAACGTGGTCAACAGCCAGTATGCCGGCTACCTGCCGGACACCCTGGGCTTCACCGCCGAGGAAATCAAGGAAAACGAAGGCCTGCAGATGGCCGGCGGCATGGCCCTGTGGGGCTTTGGCAAGGTCGAGGAGAAGGTGCTGACCTCCGGCGAGAAGACCTTTGACCTGGGCAACGGCGAATACCCCACCCTGGACGACTACATGGAGGCCATCAAGGCTGCCTATGCCACCGTCAAGGATTATGACGCAGCTGAGGAATCCGCAGCTGGCGCCAACCTCTTCAACAACACCAAGGAAGCCTTCATCGGCCTCTGGGGCCCCAAGGACGAGTCCATGGGCGGCGCTGGCGTTCCCAATATCGCCGGCATCAAGAAGCTGGATGACTACACCGTGGAAATCACCACCACCGGC
>DAITOE010000299.1:0-1623 GCA_036834245.1 Clostridia bacterium
TGGATTCCTGGGCCTGCTTCTTGGTGCCCACGAACAGCAGGGACTTGCCCTCCATAGACAGGTTGCGCACGAACATATAGGCTTCCTCGATTTTGCGCACGGTCTTCTGCAGGTCGATGATGTAGATGCCGTTGCGCTCGGTGAAGATGTAGGGCGCCATTTTGGGGTTCCAGCGACGGGTCTGGTGTCCGAAGTGGACGCCTGCTTCCAGCAGGCTCTTCATAGAAATGATGGCCATGGGTTTCCTCCTTGTTGTTGCCTCCGCGGGTTTCAACCTGCATTGCCACCCTAAAGGGCACAAGCATGCAGTCACACCGCGTGTGTAATGCCCGAGCATTATAGCACAGGGCGGGCGGGACTGCAAATGGATTTTGGAGAAATCTTGCCGGAATCTTGCGGAACCCCTACCAGTAGCGGGTCAGGTCCCCCGGGGCCACCCCGGCGATGAAATCCCGTTTGATTAACAGGAAGCTTTTGATGTCCATGAGCACCGCATACATCAGGGCCCGGTCCTCAAACTCCGGCCGGGTGGCAGGCAGCGGCGCCTCCCGGTACAGGGTTTCCAGCCCCTGGTGCAGGCTGATGAGGCCCACTGCGTTGTTGCGCTCGGAGAAGGTTTCCGAGGTGGCCAGAAAGAACTGGGCCAGGCGCTGGTGCATGTCGTAGCCCTCCTTGATGCGCTCCAGGTTGTCCCAGATGCGCTGCAACAGCACCAGCTGCTGGGTGCGCATCTGAAAATAGCGCACCGGGTAGGCAGCCCTGCCCTCAAAGCGGTTGCCCCCTTCCTCCGCCGCCGCGTCCTGGTAGCGGTCCAGCCGATCCTCCAGCTGCTGGAAGGCCTCCCGCATCCTGGCGTTCTCCCGGTCTTTCTCGGCATCTGCTGCCGGGGACTGGATGCGGTCCGCCATCACCCGCAGGATGTCCCGCAGGGCCTCCTCCACCCGGTCCCGGTAGTGGGCCAGGGGCCGGCGCTGGTGGGGAATCACCAGGTTTAACACCACCCCCACCCCGGCGCCGATGGTGAGGATGAAGAGGGCATTTATGATGATGGCCGGCTGCATGTGGCCCACCGCCAGGAAATGGGTGGCCAGCACCGCGTTGCTGGCAATCACCGCCTGCCACTCAAACAGCAGGCACAGGCCCACAAAGAACAGCAGGAACAGGCCAAAGCTGATCACCGTAAACCGAAGGGGCTGCATGAGGGCAAAGCTCAACGCCAGCATCAGCACGAAAGCGCCGTAGCGCTGCAGGGTGGTTTTGAGGGTCAAATCCCGGCTGTTCTGGATGGTGAGCAGGGTGGTGATCCCTGCGCTGGAAGCAAACTGCAGCCCCAGCAGCTCCGCCAGCAGGATGCTGATGGTGGCGCCCAGGGCGATTTCCAGGATGATGAAGGGGTTCAGGCGGCGGCTGCGCTTTTTCCGATTGGTGGTCACATGGTTCTCCTTGTCCGTTATCCGTCTCATTGTACCCGGCAGCCAGGGGGCTGAGGGGCAGCAGACAGGGCCTGATACGCTGGCTGCAAAAGCAGTTTGTTAGTGTAAAGTTGTTGTAGGCGGCCCCCCCCATACAGGGTGGCACAGCCCGGTTCCCGGGCAGGTTCACCCGCCCCCGCGGGGGCGGGTG
>DAITOE010000300.1:0-1608 GCA_036834245.1 Clostridia bacterium
ACGGTGACCGTGTTGCCGTGGGGCACCCGCAGGGTGACGCTGCCCGTGGCGCTGGGCTTGGTGCGCAGGTTCACATAGCTGCGGTCCGGGTGGGTCACCCGGAGGGTGGGGGTCACCGGCAGGCCGTAGAGGGTGAGGAAGCGGGTCATCATGTAGCCGGTTTTCCCGGAGAGGGGCACCTTGACCCGGCTCCAGACGGTGCCCTGGCTGAGCACCTGGATGGCGGTGTTGCCGGGGTAGCTGCCCAGCACCCGGCTGCCGGTGTTGGGCTGCTCCCTGAGGTTCAGGTTTTTGCCCACGTTGGTAACGATGGCGTTGGTGGTGTCCGGAATCACCACCGGCGGGTTGGGGTGGGGGTTGCTGCCCGAGCCGCCGCCACCGCCCCCGGTCAAAAAGGAGGAATCCATGAAGCCGAAGGTGCCGGCCATCTCGATGTACCAGAACTTGTTGCCCTTTAAGTACACCGTCACCACGGTGCCCGGGGAGCCGCTGCCGATGATGTTGCCCGCAAACTTCGGGCCGCTGCGCAGGTTGACGCTGCCGCCGTTCTTGCTGTAGATGGTGGCGGTGCCCACAGCGCTCAGGCCCCCGGAGAGGCGCAGAAACTCCTGCCGGAAATAGCCCCGCATGCCGGAGATCTCCACATGCACCCAGCCGTCCGTCCGGCCCAGCACGGTGCCGGTGGCGCCGTTGTAGAAGATGGCCAGCACAGCGGCGGAATAGGAGGGGGATTGCCGGAGGTTCAAAAAGGAACTGGGGTTGGGGTTGTTCACCACCGCCACCGTGCCCGCCCCGCCGGAGCCTGTGCCAGCGGTTTTCAGGAAGCTGGCACTGAAATAGCCCGAGGTGCCGCTGGGCAGCGCAGTGCCCTGCACCCAGGCCCCGCCGCCGGAGTTGATCTCCACCCACTCGCCCCGGGGGATGGACCCGATGATGCCGTACTCCATCCCCGGCCCCGAGCGGATGTTGAGGCGGTTGGTGTTGGTTACCAGGGCATAGCTGCTGGCCGCCTGGGCGGCAAAGGGCATCAGGCTGATGAGCAGCGCGGCAAGCAGCAGGCCGCTGAGCAGTCGTTTCATGGAATCGTCCTCCTTCCGGCTTGTCAACAGTATAACGCATCGGCGGTCAAAAATCATGCAAATTGCCTGTGTTTTTCCCTGATTGATAACCGGGCCACAGGAGCCTCCGGCATCAAGCCGGCAGAAAATCCAGCAGCACCATGTCCATCAGGTCATATCCCCGGTCTGTCAGCCGCAGGTACCCTCCCGTTTCCTCCAGCAGGCCCCCTTTAATGTGGCGCTGGATTTCCCGGGGCCAGATGGCCCGGGGCAGCAGGCCCTGGCGCGCCTTAAAGGCTGCCAGGGACAGGCCCTCCCGCAGGCGCAGGGCCAGCATCAGCTGTTCAAACTGCGTGTCCCGGGGCTGCAGGTCTTCTATGAGCGGCGGGAGGCCCTTCAGGTAATCAAACAGGTCGTCAGGGTTCTTCCGGCGCCGGTTCCGGTACAGCCCGGCGGCGGAGGCGCCAAAGCCCAGGTAGTCCCGGTAGCGCCAGGTGTTCTCGTTGTGGCGGCAGCGGCGGCCCGGCAGGGCAAAATTGCTGATTTCATA
>DAITOE010000301.1:0-1599 GCA_036834245.1 Clostridia bacterium
AGTCAATAGACCCGGGCCGGTTCTCTTAAACATCAATAAACCTTCAGGTTGGCACGTTTGCTGCACTACACCCCCGCCGGGGCCTCCTTCACATCCTGTCCTTGATCCCCCTCCGCCAGCCGCTTCCCGTTGCCATTCCCGGGCACCGGGCAGGCGATGTCATACTCCTGCAGATACTGCTCATAGGTGGTCTGGAACAGGGGGCCGTACTGGCCGGCGTGGACGTTTTTCAGGTATTCGTGGCCGTCCACGCTGTCCTTTTTGACCAGTTCAATCACGCTCACCGCGATGTTGGAGCAGTGGTCGCTGGTGCGCTCCAGGGAGGTGAGCAGGTCCCCCAGCACGAAGCCCAGCTCGATGGTGCAGGCCCCGGTCCGAAGCCGCTCCACGTGGTTGGCCTTGATGATGGTGCGCAGGCGGTCCACCACCTCCTCCAGGGGCTCCACCCGCTGGGCGGTGTCCAGGTCGTTGTCCACAAAGGCCTTCACCGCCAGCTCCAGGATCTCCTTCACCGCCCGGCGCATCACGCCGGTTTCGTGCTGGGCCTCCGGGGAGAAGCTGATCTCCTTGGTGTGCAGCTCCTCCGCCACCTCGGCAAGGTTCACCGCGTGGTCGCTGATGCGCTCAAAGTCCCCGATGCTGCGCAGCAGCTTGGACACCTCGCGGCTTTCGTCGTCCGTCATGTGCTGGGCCCCCACCTGCACCAGGTAGGAGGTCAATTTGTCCTCATAGCGGTCCACGGTGCTTTCCGTGTCCTCCACCGACACCGCGATCCGGCTGTCATACTGGTCCAGCAGGCTGTCCGCATCCCGGAAGGCCGCCAGAGACATCCGGGCCATTTCCGAGGTCAGTTTCCGGCTTTGCTCCAGGGCCATACTGGGGGTGGCCAGCAGCCGGGGGTCCAGCAGCTCCAGCTGCTCCCCGTGGCGGCTGTCCGGGATGGTCTTGCGGGCCAGCCACTCCAACTGCCGGATGAAGGGGAAGAGGATGGCGGTGGTCACGATATTGAACACCGTGTGCACAATGGCGATGCCCACCGCCTTCACCGGCAGGGCCGTGAAGGCAAAGCCGATGAGGGAATCCAGGGCATAAAACATCCCCAGGAAGATGAAGGTGCCGATGAGGTTGAAATACAGGTGCACCATGGCCACCCGCCGGGCAGAGCGGTTGGCGCCGATGGAACTCAGCAAAGAGGTGATGCAGGTGCCGATGTTCTGGCCCATGATGATGGGCAGGGCCGCGCCATAGGTCAGGGCCCCGGTGTTGGAGATGGCCTGCAAAATGCCCACGGAGGCGGAGGAACTTTGGATGATGGCCGTCACCACCGCCCCCAGCAGCACCCCCACCACGGGGTTGGAGAACAGGATCAGCATCTGCTGAAACTCCGGGACATTGGCCAGGCCGGACACCGAGGCGGACATCTGCTCCATCCCAAACATCAACACGGCAAAGCCCAGCAAGATCCCCGCCGTGTCCCGCTGGCGCCGGGAGGCCATCAGCATCACGATGCCCAGGAAGGCCAGGAGGGGCGAGAAGGTGGCGGGCTTTAACAGGGTCATGATGAAGCTGTCGCTGGTGATGCCGGTTAAGGACAAAATC
>DAITOE010000302.1:0-1559 GCA_036834245.1 Clostridia bacterium
CGTCAAAGAGGATGCTGCCGGAATCAATCCAGCCGTTGTTGTCAAGCAGGCCCATGAAGGTTTTGGTCAGCACCGTCTTGCCCGAGCCGCTCTCTCCCACAATGGCCAGGCTCTCTCCCTTGTATACGTCCAGGGACACGCCGCGGATGGCGTGCAGCGTCCGGCCCCGGAGGTTGAACTTGACGTTCAGGTCCCTGACAGAGAGGATGGTTTCATCAGGCATGTCGTTCTCCCGAAAATGGTCCGTTAAAAAAACGCGGATAATAATTATACATGGTTCCTGGGATCGGCCGAGTCCGCAAAGGCGTTGCCGATGATGTAAAAAGACACCGTCACGATGGACAGCACGATGGTGGGGAAGATCAGCTGATAGCTTTGGGAGGTGGACACCAGCTTGCGCCCCGCGGTGATCAGGTTGCCCAGGGAGGGGATGCTCACCGGCAGACCCAGGCCGATATAGGTGATGAACACCTCGCTGCCAATGGCCCCCGGGATGGCCAGCGCCATGCGCAGCATAATCACGCTGACCAGATAGGGCAGGAGGTTTCTGGTGATGATCCGGAAGGTGCCCGTGCCCAGACAGCGGGAGGCCAGGTTGTAATCCCGGTCCCGGATGATGACGATCTGATTTCGGATGAAGCGGGCCATGCCCACCCAGCCGGTGATGCTCATGGCGAAAATCAGGGTGCTGATCCCCGGGCGCATGATATAGGCCACCAAAATCAGCACGATGGTGGTGGGGATGTTGTTGATGACGTTGTAAATCTCCGTCATGATCCGGTCCAGCCGCCGGATATAGCCCCAGACCACCCCCACAAAGATGCCCGCCAGGGCCTCCACCAGCGCCACCACAAAGCCGATAAAAAGAGAGGTGCGGGTACCGGACCAGACCATGCTCCACAGATCCTGCCCGGCGATGTTGGTGCCAAAGAGGAAGGGGGCCTCCGTGGGCAGGATGCGCAGCTGGGCCTCTTTGTTCAGCACGGCTGAAACGCCGTCAGGGTTCACCCGCAGGCTGTCTTTTTTGACAAACAGCTCATCCCCCCGGCTGGTCAGATCCTGGGGCCCCAGATAAAGCTGAACGGGGAAGTTCGCCCGGGAGGCATAGGGCACCGCCTCCGGGTCCTCCGGCAGCTTCAGGTTGGTGGTGAAGTCGTTGCGGGCATAGCCGCTTTGGCCGTTAAAGGTGGCCTCCACCCAGTCGCCCAGATAGGCGGTCACGGTGAACTCGCTGCGGGCGCGGATGGTGGTGAGCACGTTGCTCACCGCCGCCCACTCCTCATTCTCCCAGGGGGTGATGATAAGTTCCGTCCCCTCCGGCGCCGTGGTGACGACGCTGGACAGGGAGGGGGGGATGTTGCTTAGCTGAAGGCCGGTGATGGGGTGATTGATGATGCGGGTGGCCTGGTACTGCCCGGGCAAAAGGGGCTGGATAAAGGTGAAGGCCACCAGAAGGATCAACACCAGCAAAAGGGACACCGCCCCCTTGTTTTTCAAAAAAACCGCCAGGGTGCTGCCCCAGTAGGAATAATGGGAAAAGCCAGTTTTCTCGGCCAGGT
>DAITOE010000303.1:0-1556 GCA_036834245.1 Clostridia bacterium
CCTGAAAACCGCCTGATGATTTCTGTTCATTACTACCATCCCTGGGATTTTGTGGGTTTGAAGGAGGATGCCAGCTATGCGCCCCTGCGCACCACCTGGGGAACGCCTCAGGACATGAAAGACCTGCAGCATTTTCTGCGCATGATGAAGTCCTTTACCGACCGGGGCATCGGCGTTGTGCTTGGGGAATACAGCGTGTGCGACGGGATTGAGTTAAAGCAGCCCTTCAGCATCCGGCTCTGGGACACCACCGTGACCAAAACTGCTGTTCAGTTTGGCTATTGCCCCATGTTCTGGGACAATGGACACCTGCTGTTAAACCGTCACGATCTGGTCTTTTTCGATGAGGAGCTGGCCAGCCAGCTGGCCCAGATTGCTGGTAAATTCCAATGAGCCAGGCATCCATCAGACTCACAGGTGAACCGCCTGTAAAACACCGGGAACTGGGGGACACAATCGCCACCCGACAGCTGTATATCCTGCTGCGCATCCTCGCCCTCATCATGCTGCTGCTGGCGTTTTTCCCTGGCCTCAACCCCGCCAGGGTCACTGCGCTGGTCAACAAAAACATGTCGCTGTTCACCTCAGGCACTTCCTATACCAGCCTGACTGCCGACAGCGGGCGCGCCCTCATGCGGGGCTGGGTGAGCCCAGAGGCCTTCCGCATGCTGTATGCCGGCAGCCTGGCTGCGATCCTGGGCATACTGAGCCTGGTAGCCTGCGCCTGTATGTCCCTGGGCAACCTGCGCTATAAGCGTCTGGGCAACGGCATTTTGATGGCAGGCAGCCTGATATTGATTGCAGGCTTGGCTGGCATATATCTTGCCTACCGCCAGTTTGCCGCCTTCCCGGAACAAAACCGGGTCAACGCCAGTTTTCCTGACGCCATCTTCCTCTTCGCAGGCTTGGCCCTGTTGGCGCTCATCCTGGGCCTCCTTTTGCAGTTTGCATTGCTTCCCCGTGCGCCACTGGGCATGAAATATGAGATGCACACCCGCTACCGCCTCTTTTTGATGTTCCTGCCGTTTGCAGCCTTGGCCTTTGTGTTCGCCTACCTGCCCCTTTTGGGATGGCGCTATGCCTTTTTCGACTACAAGCCTGGCGGCACCCTGGACGCCTCCAACTACGCTGGCTTCAAGTGGTTTTCCTTCCTGTTCACCCAGTCTGCCACCCGGCAGGACATCCTGCGGGTGATGCGCAATACCCTGGCGATGAGCGGACTGGGCATCCTGACCAGCTGGGTGCCCATGGCCCTGGCAATCATGCTGGCGGAGTTTAAAAGCAGGCGCTTTTCCAGAACCATCCAGACCCTCATCACCATCCCCAACTTCATCAGCTGGGTGCTGGTGTATGCTGTGGCCCTGGCCATGTTTTCCACCGACGGTTTTGTGAATGGCTTTCTCTCCATCCTGGGCATCACCTCCTCCCAGAATTACCTGATGGGCAGCGAGAGCATCTGGCTGAAGATGCTTGCCTGGGGCATGTGGAAGGGGGTGGGCTGGAGCGCCATCATCTATGTGGCCTCCATCAGCGCCATTGATCCCCAACTGTTTGAA
>DAITOE010000304.1:0-1523 GCA_036834245.1 Clostridia bacterium
AGCATACAGCGCAAGCATGCAATTTATTGATACAGGGGGAACGCACATGGCTGAATATCTAACCAAAGACATCAGGAACATCGCCTTGATGGGGCATGGCAGCGAGGGCAAGACGACGCTGGCGGAGTCCATGCTCTTTGCTGCTGGCAACATCGACCGCCAGGGCAGGGTGGAGGACGGCTCCACCACCACGGACTTTGATCCTGAAGAGACCAAACGGGGCATTTCCATCTCTGCGGCCTTGGCGCCGGTGGAGTGGAAAAAGACCAAGATCAACCTGGTGGACGTGCCCGGCTATTTCGATTTCATGGGCGAGGCCATTGGCCCCATGCACGTTGTGAACACCGTGGGCATCGTGGTGTCCTCCGTGGGCGGCATCTCCGTGGGCGCTGACAAGGCCTTTCAGGCGGCAGAAAAAGAAGGCCGCGCCCGGATGTTCATCATCAACCAGATGGACCGGGAAAACGCCGATTATGACAAGGTGCTCCACGAGCTGCGGGACAAATACGGCTCCAGCGTGGTGCCCCTCATCGTGCCCATCGGCAGTGCCAGCAATTTCACCGGCGTGGTCAACCTGCTGGAAAACAAGGCCATTGAAGGCGCAGGCAAGGGCGTGAAGGAAGTGCCCGTGCCCGGCGACCTCAAGGACACCATGGAGCAGTACATCCAGGAGATCACCGAGGCCGCCGCCGAAGCGGATGACGACCTGCTGGAGAAGTTCTTCGAAGAGGGCGAATTGTCCCACGAGGAAATCCTGGTGGGCTTCCGCAAGGGGATGCGGGCCGGCAAGATCGTGCCTGTGGTGGCCGCCTCCGCCCTCACCGGCGTGGGGGTGTCCAGCCTGCTGGACATGATGGTCTCCTACCTCAATTCCCCGGCCGGCACCGAACTTGAGGGCGTCAACCCCAAGAACGACGAGGTCGTGGTGCGCAAATGCGACAACGGCGAGCCCTTCTCCGCCTACGTGTTCAAAACCGTGGCCGACCCCTTTGTGGGCAAGCTGTCCCTGGTGAAGGTCACCTCCGGCAGCCTCACCCCGGCCACCGCCCTGTACAACGCCAACCAGGAAAAGAACGAGAAATCCGGCGGCCTGTTCATGATGCGGGGTAAGAAGCAGACAAACGTCACGGTCTTAAACGCCGGGGACATCGGCGCCCTGTCCAAGCTCAACTTCACCCAGACCGGGGACACCCTGTGCGACCCCGGCCAGCCCGTCCGCTTTGAAGGCATCGCCTTCCCCGAGCCCTGCTTCAGTAAGGCCGTCTACGCCACCAAGCAGGGCGAGGAAGACAAGGTCTTCACTGGCCTGGCCCGCCTCCAGGAGGAGGACCCCTCCCTCCAGGTCACCAAGAACGCCGAAACCACCGAGACCATCCTCTCCGGCCAGGGCGAACTGCACCTGGACGTGGTGCGCAGCAAGCTGGCCACCAAGTTCGGCGCCGCCGCCGCCATGGAGGACCCCAAGGTGCCCTACCGGGAGACCATCCGCAAGACCGTCTCCGCCCAGGGCCGCCACAAGAAGC
>DAITOE010000305.1:0-1509 GCA_036834245.1 Clostridia bacterium
GTTGACTGATATCTGCCACAGCGGCATCCTTGGGCAGGCTGGCCCGCTGGGCCACAACGATGGCGATGAACATCAGGATGCTGCCCAGCAGCTCCCGGGTGGTGAGGCCCTCATTCAGTACGATGAGGCCGGTCAACACGGCGAAGACGGCCTCCAGGCTCATCAGCAGGGAGGCCACGGCAGGGGGCGTGCTCCTCTGGGCCAGGATCTGCAGGGTGTAGGCCACGCCGGAGGAGAGAACGCCGGCGTAGACCAGGGGCCAGAAGGCCAGGCGGATGGCATGAATGGTGGGGGCTTCCCAGATGAACATGGCGGCGGAGGACAGGACCCCGCACACCAGAAACTGGATGGCGCACAGCTTCACCCCGTCCACCCGGACGCTGTAATGGTCCACCAGCAAAATCTGGATGGAAAAGAAAAAGGCGCCGATGATGAGGAGGACATCCCCCCGGGAGATGGTGAAGGCCTCGGTGACGCTTAAGAGGTACAGGCCGGCTGCCGCGATGAGGACGGCCAGCCAGAGTCCGGCCTTGGCCTTGTGACCCAGGAACAGGCCGTAGATGGGCACGATGACGATGTACAGGGCGGTGATGAAGCCCGCCTTCCCGGCGGTGGTTTCCATGATGCCAAACTGCTGCAGGTTGATGGCGATGAACAGCACCAGGCCGCAGAGCACGCCGCCCACCCACAGGTTTTTCCGGTGGCTGCTATGGGGCCGGATGCCTTTTTTGCGCTTCAAGGCGTCCATGATATGGATGACGGGCAGGAGGGCCAGGGCCCCCATCAGGGAGCGCAGGGCCTGGAAGGTGAAGGGGTCCAGGTGCCGGGCGCCCAGGCTCTGGGCCACAAAGGTGCTGCCCCAGATGATGGCGGCGATGAGCAGCATCAGGCTGCCGGCATGCTTTCTGTTGGTCAAAGCTCACCCTGCCTTTACCGTGTAATGGGGCTATTCTATGCAGTTTTGGCCTGGTCCGTCAAGGAGCACCCGAATCTTGGTCGCACAGCTGCCCCGTATTATTGGACCAGGAGGTTAATCAGGGCCAGGATTTCATCTGCATCCACTTCATTGTTGGCATTGGCATCGATGTTGCCAGGACATAGCAAGGGTACCTTGCTGATGAGAAACTCGATGACAGCTTGCAAGTCCTCAATCTCAATGTCACCGTTTCCGTCGGCATCTCCGGGCATCGGTTCGCTTGAAAGGATGGGGATCAGGAGGGAGTCAAACTGCTTTCTTCCTATCAAATCCCGGACGGTTATGTTAACTTGCAGAAATTTGCGAGCCTCTTCTGGTACAGTAAAGTCAATACTGGTATCACTTGTGGCAGCAAACCATCCGCCAGAAAGCACATCATTGACGGAGTAATATATCAAAACATCTGGTATCCAGGGTGGTTGCCCCCCGGTCAACGTCCAGGTGATGTGCGCTGTATCCCCAGGAAACAGTCCTTTTTCTTCTGCTTTCAGGACCATGGTCAGGGGGGAGGGGTCATACAAAGTGACGGGAAA
>DAITOE010000306.1:0-1503 GCA_036834245.1 Clostridia bacterium
ACATACAATTTATTATGGTCCAGTATATCACAAGCCCTTTGCCAGCGTAAAGAAACACAGGCCCGCCGGCCCATGATGCCGCATGCCGGATGCACCTTCACCCAATAAAGGTTCAACAGGGGCGGTTTCATGCAGGGCCACCGGGATTTGTCTGTGCGTCACCTGGTCCCATGATTCACCCTTTATATGAAGGCGCGGAAAAAAGCCCCAAACCCCATGTATAAATTGAACAAACCGCCATCCGAAACGAAAAAATTACCTGCTTCCGGATTGACATTTACATACCGGATTGATGCGATATGTCTAACAAATCCATGGTTTTACCGCCGCCTGTAATGCTGACACATGAAAGGAGGGGCCTGATGTCTGTTGTACAAAACCAGCAGCCAGTGCGCAATATCAAACTTCGCAAAAAGAAGTGGAGCCGGGCATCAGCTGCTGCACGATGCCCGCCACATGGCTGCCGTGGCCGGCCGGGCGGTTGATCTGCTCCTCCTCCTTGTTGGGGAAGGCCACCTTCAGGAAGGGGTGGCCGGTGTCAAAGCCGTCGTCCACCACCCCGGCCTGGACCAGCCCCCTTTGGGGCAGCAGGCCCTCATCCCGGGCCTTGTCCCAGCCGATGGCCGCCTGCCACCACTGGCTTTCGGGCAGGTTGTTGTAGATGCCCCATTCATCCGGCTCCTCTGCGGAGGCCGGGCGGGACTGGCCGCCGCCCCCCATCAGGGGTGCCGCCAGGTCCAGGTGGGCATAGCGCACCTCGGGCTTTTGCATCAGGGCATCCGCCAGGGCCTGCAGCCCCTGCTTGTCCCGGGGCTTCACCTGCACCTGCAATTGCCTGAGGGCCGCGAAGCGGCCTACGATGTGCGCCTGCTCCCCCGGCAGCAGGGCCAGCAGCTGCGCCTCCGTCACCCCTTCCTTCACCACCACCAGCAGGATGTTGTTGATATAGCCCAGCTGGTGTGTGTCCAGCACCATGTCTTCTTCCCTGGGCCGGTACAGGGTGTTGGGCTGCGCAGAAACGGCGCTTTCCGCCAGGCCGGCCAGGGTGCCCAGGGCCAGCACCAGGGCCAGCAGCCCCGAAAAGATGGCTTTGTTGATTGCCTTCATGGTTTTCCCTCCTATTGATGGTCCAGGTAGCCCGTGGGGATCTGGCGCATGGAGCTGCCCTGTTCAAAGGCCAGGGCCAGGTTCATCAGCGCCTGGTCGGTGTCCGGCAGGCCAACAAAGGTGGCGCCCACCGGCTCCTCAAACTGGTTTTTGCCAAAGGGCACCGTCACCATGGGGGCCCCGGCCACGCAGGGCACGGCACAGCCCTGGTCGTTGTAAAAGGCGAAGGCATCCAGTTGATGCTGCTGCGCCTGCTCCCTGAGAAAGGCCCGGGCAGCCGCCAGGTGCTGCTGCACCTGCTCCCGGGGGATGTCAGCCTCCGCTGCCTCCAGGATCAGGCCCTGGCCAAAGCGGGCCCTGCGGCCCATGTCCTGGGCGTTGTACGCCGCCAGTTCC